>CAZYWD010000057.1:0-5148 GCA_964651795.1 uncultured Muribaculaceae bacterium | reverse complement strand
GTAGTTCCCTCTAAATATTCCATTACTATAAAGTATTTACCATCATCTTCACCAACATCATACATTTCAACAATGTTTGGATGAGATAATGAACTAGCAGATATAGCTTCTCTTTGAAATCTTCTTACGAATTTTTCATCTCCTGCTAAATCTCCTCTTAATACTTTTACTGCTACATTTCTATCTAAAATAGTATCATAAGCTAAATATACATTAGCCATTCCACCTTCACCAATAGATCTAATTATTTGATAACGATCATTTATTTTTTGTCCTTTTGTTATCATTTTACACCACCTTTATCTAAATAAGCTATTGAAATATTATCATTTCCGCCTCTATTATTACATTTGTAAATTAATTTACTTAATTTATCTTCTATATCTAAATCTTCATTTAGTACTTTAGTTATTTGTTCATCATCTAACATATTTGTTAAACCATCGCTACATAATAGTATTCCTTCAATATCTGTTTCAACATCAAAGATATCCATTTCTACTGCTACAGCTGCACCTAATGCTTTCATAAGTACATTCTTTCTAGGATGTTCTTTTGCTTCTTCTTCAGTTAATTCACCAGATTTAACTAATAAATTTACTAAAGTATGATCAGTTGTAATTTTATGTAGTTTTTTGTTTTTAATTACATAACCAGATGAATCCCCAATATTTCCAAATAATAGGAAATCGTTAGTTAGGAGTGCTAGAACAAATGTTGTTCCCATTCCTGCACTTTCTGGATGTTCTTCAGTATATTTATATAATAATAAGTTTATTTCACTAACAGTTTCTTTTAGCCAGTTAATAGCATCTTCTTTATTACCAATTGTACTTAATTCTTTAAATCTTGTACCAATATGAGTAATTGCGATTGATGAAGCTATTTCACCAGCATTATGACCACCCATACCATCAGCTACAGTTAAAAGTATTTCGTGATTCATATTTTCAGTTATAACAACACTATCTTCATTATGGTCTCTTACTTTTCCTGTATCTGTCATATAACTATATTTCATAATTGTGCCTCCTCATAGTTGGATCTTAATTGGCCACAAGCAGCATTTACTTTTGATCCAAATTCTTTTCTAACTGTCACATTAATATTGTTTTTTTTAAGTATATGGTAAAATTGCATAATTTTGTTACTTCTTTTAAATTCAATATGACTAGTTTCATTATATGGTATTAAATTAACATAAGCATTCATACCCTTTAATAAATTAGATAATTCTACTGCACAGTTATCTGTATCATTAATTCCATCTAATAATATATATTCAAAAGTTACTCTTCTATTTGTTAATTCAATGTATTTTTTTAATGTTTTTATTAATAATTCTAAATTATACACTTTATTTATAGGCATTAATTTATTTCTTAATTCATCATTTGGTGCATGTAGAGAGATTGCTATATTAACTTGTTTACCATTTTTAATAAATTCTTCTATTTTAGGTACTATACCACAAGTTGAAACTGTAATATGTCTAGCACCTATATCTATTCCTTTACCACTATTAATAATATCAATAAAATCTATTACATTATCGTAGTTATCAAATGGTTCACCAATTCCCATTAAAACAATATGTGATATTCTTGTTTTAGTCACTTCTTCAATTAATAAGATTTGTTCAACCATTTCATAGGTATCTAAATTTCTAACTTTTTTAAGTCTTCCACTTTCACAGAAGCTACATCCCATATTGCATCCAACTTCTGTTGAAACACATAAGCTATTTCCATAGTCATGATTCATAAGTACTGCTTCTATTTTATTTGAATCGTTCAAGTTAAATAAATATTTGGTTACATCTTTATCTTCTCTTTTATCAATTATAGATATTTTAGAAAAAGAAAATTCTGTATTTAATTTTTCTTGAAGTTCTTTTTTTAAGTTTGTCATTTCATAAAAACTATTTACTCTTTTTTTATATAACCACTCAAAAACTTGAATAGCTTTAAATTTTTTTTCATTATTTTCTAAAAAATATTGTTCTAATTGTTCTAGAGTAACACTATATATATTTTTCATACTTACACCCTATTATTAATTATACCAAAAAAAAGGTATTTTGAATATACCTTTTTAAATATTTTTGTTTATATATTAGCATGGACAATTTCCTGGTTGTACATATATACCTGGGCCACTACTATATCCTGTATACCCACAGTTTTTACCAGTATATTTATCTGTTTTTTTCTTTCTACATTCAGTACTATCATGCCAATAATTACATGTACAATAAGTTTTGCCTAAAGGTCTACAATATTCCCTATTTACTAGTCTACCATCTTTTACACCTACATCTCCTCCACCATACTCATTCACTTGTGAACATTCTTTATATAAAGTATAATTGGTTTTTTTTGCAGTAGATATATTTCCAACTTTATCTTTTATAAATGCATATAGTGATACTGTTGAACCTAGACTAGCTGAGAAATTATATGGGGTTTTATAAGTTCCATTAAAAGATTTCCAGTTACAATTATCTGTTCTATTAGCTGTATTTACACAAACTTCAGATACACCACTACCATTATCTTTTCCTGTTACATTAAGATTAACAGAATTTCCATTATAGCTTCCAGTAGATTTTATACTAAAACCAGTTACAGTTGGTGCTTCTTTATCTAAGTAAATATTTGCATTATCTTTAGTACACACAGTAGTATTTCCTAATTTATCTTTAAGTGTAACTGATAAATTTGCAGTTGTAATAACACCTTTATTAAATTCTTCTGTATAAGTATCTTTTTCACAACCAATACCTTCATCTGTGCAGCTAATAGATAGTAATCTACTCGAATTAATCCAAGTTATACTTTCTCCTTGCCACTCTCCACAAATTGGTCCCTTATTATCTATTTTATCTATAACATAAGTACAACTTGTATCATCACAATAACAATTTTTTCTATTTTTATCACAAAATTTATTATTTATATTACCAAGTCTATCTCTTACTAAGATTTTTATTGTTCCGTTTTCTCTAAATATATAACTGTTATTTTTAACCCATGTAATTCCACCATTATAGGAAAATGATCTTATGGCTACTCCTGTTCCTTCATCTTTAATTTCTAATTCAAATTTTTTTTCTAATGTCCAATCATATTCTGAATCTATTTTTAATGAAGTTATAATTGGTGGTTCATTATCTATTCCTACTATATTTATTGTATCACTTATTATTTTATCTTCACCTTTATATATACTTGCTTTTACTTTTGCTTCTCCTGTTATCTCTACTTTTGTTTCTGTTCCTTCTACTATTTGTTCTTCTTCACATACATCTTCAACACATTTATTATATTTATATATGTATCCTTCTACTTCTGGATATGTTATTGTTAATACTTTACTTGATGTATATGTATCTGCTGATATACTGAATTCTGGTGCTTCTATTTCTAATGTTTTGAATGTTATTATTTCAGCATTTTCTTCTATTTCTTCTTCTCCACTATTATTTTTTACTTTTACTTCTATCTCATATTCTGCTTCTTGTTTTAATTTATCTAATTTGATTAATTCTTTTACTAATGTTCTTTCATTACTTAAACTATGTGTTTTACATTCTTTTTCTGTTCCTTTTAAACCATAACAATATGTATATTCTTTTAATCCACTTTGAGCATCTTGCATTTTTACCATTATTGTTACATTGTTTATTTTTGTTTTTAATACTTTTATTCCTATTTCTGGTTTTGTTTCATCTGAGGCTGTACATGATCCTCTTACTACTTCCATTTTATTTTTTGTTCCATTTGCACAGTATTCCCCATCTGTTAGATTATTTACTTCTATTATTCCTTCTTCATTTCTTACTATCATCCCTGATATGAAATTATTATTCTTTATTCCTACATCTTCTTTTGTTATATCTATTCCACCTTCTGGAAAGTCACTTTCTTCATAGTTCGCTACTACATATTCTTTTGCTGCTTCTAATGCATTTTTTGCACTTGTTTCAAATCCTTTTTTCTTTGTGTTTTCTATACTTCCCGATACTACGCTATATGTTACCATTGATACGATTGCTAATATTACTATTACTGCTAATAATTCTACTAGTGTAAATCCTTTATTTTTCATTTTATCACCTACTATTATTTTCTATAAATAAAATTCTTTTTTTAATGATACTTTTATACCAACTTTACCATATAAGGTACTTGTAAAGAATTTAGATACTGCATTATTAGCATAATCTGGTTCTACTAAAAATTCAGTTATACCATCGTTTGTCTCATAAAAATCTAATTCATTACTTTTATATTTATCGCTTTTTACAGATATTTTATGTTTACCAGGATCTAATTGAACACTTTTTATTTCTTCTTCTATTATTTCAAATACTGGGATATTATCAATAAGTATTTTATATGGTATCCCATGATCTGCTGCATTATTTTCTCTATATACTTTGATCATTATTTTCACCTACACTTTTTTCTAAAGCACTTTTAGCGGCTTCTTGTTCTGCTTCTTTTTTACTATGAGCAGTACCAGTACCATAAACTATATCATCTACTTTAACTACAGCTGTAAATGTTTTATCATGAGCTGGTCCTTCTTCATTGGTTATTAAATATTCTAAACTTCTCTTATCAGTTTGAATTAATTCTTGTAATTTTGATTTATAATCATCAAAAAAATTTAATTTACCAGTTTTTAAATATGGTATTGCACTCATATATATAAATTCTTTAGCTTTTTCTATTCCTTGATCTAAGAATAAAGCTCCAATAAATGCCTCATATATATCAGCAACTATTGCTTTTCTAAATTTTCCACCACTTGCTTCTTCACCATGACCTAATTTTAAATATTCATTAAGTCCTAATTTAATAGAATATTCATATAGTGCTGATTCACAAACATAGTGAGATCTTAATTTAGTCATTTCACCTTCATCATTAGGAGTATTGACATAAAGATATTCACTCATTACTAACTCTAAAACAGCATCTCCTAAATATTCTAATCTTTCATAACTTTCAGTTTTTTCTTCATTAGCAAATGAAGTATGTGTGAAAGCTGTTTCATAAATTTCAGGGTTATTTGTTTTTATATTGAATTTTTCTAGATAATTCATACTATCACCATAAACATTATAACACATTTAAAATA
>CAZYWD010000056.1:0-5166 GCA_964651795.1 uncultured Muribaculaceae bacterium | reverse complement strand
TATAAATTATACTTATTCCTTCCCTTATATATTGATAACCCTTTATATGAGATGGTATACCTAATTCATGTAAAACTTTCGTAATTGATATTTGTAGATTATTATGATAGAAGTCTATATTTTTATTTTGGACTTGCTCTTCTTTCATAACTTCTGTTATTCTTTTTTCTAAATCCTCTAATTCAAAAGGTTTTAATATAAAATAATTTACTCCATACTCAGAAACTTTTCTTATAACATCACTAGCATTATAACTAGTTGATACTATAACTTTTTTATTTATATTTTTTGCTTTCATCTGGTCTAGAACATACATACCATCTTTATTTGGCATTATTAAATCTAAAACTATTACATCATACATATCTTGTTTTTCTTCTATAAGTTTGAATCCTTCTAAGCCATCATATGCCTCTAATTCAATCTTAATATTACTACTGTTAAAATACTCCTTAATCATTTCAATTAGATTGACATTATCATCAATCATTAATACCTTTATTTTTTCCATATTTTTCCTCTCTAATCTAACAGTACTTCCTTAACAATATGATTATACTATATATACTTTAATTTTTAAAGAATATATTTTAGCTAGTTTTGTCGTTATATGTCGAAATTGGTAAAAAAAAGTCGTTAATCACTAACAACTTCTATAATTTTTAAAAATTCTTTAGCATCTGTTGATGCTTTACCTACTAATACTCCATCTATTTCCTTAATTTTATTTATTTCTTTTATATTTTTACTATTAACACTACCACCATATACTATTTCTATATTATCAATATTATATAGTTGTTTTAATGTTTCTCTTATAAAAATAGCTGTTTTTTCTATATCTTTAGTAGATGGTGTTACATTAGTACCTATCGCCCAAATAGGCTCATAAGCAATAATTATATTTTCAAAATTATCTATATTTTTTAAATCTTCTCTTAATTGTTTTTTTAATACTCTAGCTGTTTTTAACATATTTTTTTCTTCTAAAGACTCTCCAATACATAGAATTACTTTCATACCATATTTTAAAGCATCAACTATTTTTTTATTAATGTCTATTTCTGTTTCATCAAAATACATTCTTCTTTCACTATGACCAATTATTACATAATCAATACTCATAGTAACAGCTTGTTTATTTGTGATTTCTCCAGTAGCAGATACATCATTTCTAATAAAAACATTTTGAATACCCACACTAAAACCTTTTTTTAGAAAATAAGGTATATATATATTTGAAGGACAAATAACAACATCAGGGTTATTTATTTTGTTACCTATTTGTTTCAAATATTCACTTACTTCACTAACCAACATATAGTTTTTATGATTTCCAATTATTTTTTTTCCCATTTTTATCACTTCTTTATTATATTTTTTAATTTGTCTATAAAAGTTGTAGGTTTATCATTTAATGCACAATTATAAACATCTATTACTTTTTCAGCAAAGTATTTTAATGAATGTGATTCAGCAGTAATTCTAGCTTGTTTACACATTGTTTTATACTTTTCTTTATCTTTATATAATGTTTCTATTGCATCAATGTATTTTTTATCTTTTTTAAATAAATACCCATTTAATTCATCGATAACAGCATCTTTAAATGCTTCATCTTCAGCACATACTACTGGTAATGAAGCAGCCATAGCTTCTAAAACAGTTAATCCTTGCGTTTCAGTAACAGATGCAGTTACAAAGACATTTGATATAGCATAATAGCTAGGTATATCATAATGTGGTATAGCACCTGTAAATATTATTCTATCTTCCATATTTAGATCTTTTACCATTTGTTTAAAATGTTCTAAATCTGGTCCACTACCTACTATCATTAATTTACATTTTTTATTTAATTTTGCATGATTATTTATTAAAAATTCTATATTTTTTTCTTTAGCAAGTCTTCCAACATATGTTATTAAAAAATCATCTTTTTTTATTTTTAAATCTTTTTTTAGTAAATCTAAATCTTTTTGATTTTGTTTTTCTATATAAAATTTTTCAGCATCTATTCCTGTTGGAACTATATGAACTGTTTTATTTACTTTGTATTTTTGTTTAAATACATCATATGTTTTTTTACTTGGTACTATTAATTCTTTTGCTGTTTTATCACAATAGAATTTAGTAAAATATTCAGCTAATTTTTTACTAGATTTATCAAAATATCCTTTTGTTATATAGTGAACATAGTCTTCATACATTGTATGATATGTATGAACTAGTGGTATTCCAAATTGTTTAGCTATTATTCTAGCAAATGTTCCTACTCCAAATTCGGTATGGGAATGTATTACATCTAAATCCCATTTTTTTATTTTATTGATTGCTCTTAAAGGATATATTCCTGTTAATCTATAATCATAAATTCCGGTAGGAATTCCTGGAATTCTAATGATATGATCTTCATTTTCATATTTATATGATAAATTTTCTGTATTTACTGTTACTATGAATACTTGATGTCCTTTTTGTTTTAGAGCTTTTTCTAAACTAACAATACTAGTAGATACTCCATTTATATATGGAGGATATGTATCAGTAAATATTCCTATTCTCATTTATATTTCTCCTTCTTAGTGCTTAATAATATAGCACCTAATATCATACCTGCATAATAAGTAATAAATCTCCATAATAACATTATAGCATTTACTTTTTTACCTACTATGAAATTAGAGAAGAATGCTACAAAGCCATATTCTAATCCTCCAGTTCCTCCTGGAATTGGTACGAATGAACCTATTAACATTACATAAGCAGATGTTATTACTACAATTAATGGATTAACATAAGGAATATGTGCTCCCATAATAAGTACAAATGGAATTAAATATAAACTTATTAATGATATTAATTGTAAAAATATGCATCCTACAAATTGTCCTTTATTTTTAAGTAATATAGTAGCGCCTCTATGAAATTCTACTAAATAATTTTTAAATTTTTCTTGTGTTTTTTCTTTATCTTTTACTATTTTTATTTTAGCGAATAAATTGATAAAAAAGTTAACTATTGAGCTACTTAATCTTTTAGTAAATGTTAATATAAATAACATTACTATTACTAAGAAATTTAAAATAAAACCTAGTGTTACTAACTTTGCTAATAAAGCATTATCAGGGAAAAAGTTAAATATATAGTTTGCTATTATAGAAACTGTTCCGAGTAACACTAAAGCAATCTGATATGTAATAAAACCTTCTATCGATACATTTGTACCATTTAATAAACTTAATCCTGATTTTTTTAATGAATATACTTCATAAGGTTGTCCACCTGTAGAAAATGGTGTTACTGCATGAAAGAAGTTTGTTTCTAATACCATTCTAACAGCTTCTCTAAATCGATATGTTTTTTTAAAATTATGTGTTATTAACCATATAGCTATCGCTTTAAAGAAATAGAAGCTTCCTAATAATAAGAATCCTATTAATAGATACCCTTTATTGATATTTAAAATTGTATCTATTACTAATTTATAATCATCTTTCATTGAAAAATATAAAACTATTAATGTAGCTAATATTATTAATATAATATTTGATTTCTTTTTCATAACTATTGTTCTTCGATTATTTCTATTCCTGGTAATTTTTTACCTTCTAGTAATTCTAAAGACGCTCCTCCTCCTGTTGAAATATGTGTCATATATTCTTTATAACCTAAGTTAATTACAGCAGATCCAGTATCTCCACCACCTATTATTTTAGTAGCATCTATATTTTTTAGTATTTCACAAATTGCTTTTGTACCTTTACTAAATTCTTCTTTTTCAAACATTCCTACTGGTCCATTCCATACGATTGTTTTACTGTTTTCTAAATATGTTTTAAATAATTTTACGGTATTATGACCAATATCTAGTCCCATTTCATCATCTTGTATTTCATTTATGAAACATTCTCTACCAATACTATCTACATCTTTAGCATTAACAATATCTATTGGTAAAATTATTTTATCTTTATTTTCTTCTAATATTTTTTTACAAAATTCTATATTTTCTTCATCTAATAGTGATTTTCCTATATTTATTCCACTAGCTTTTAAGAATGTATAAGCCATACCTCCACCTATTAAGATGTTATCAGCTTTTTTTATTAAGTTTTCTATTAATCCTATTTTGTCTGATACTTTTGATCCACCTAATATAAATGTGAAAGGTCTTTCAGGATTATTTAGTACTTTGTCAAATTCTTTTAGTTCTTTTTCTATTAAAAATCCAACACCATTTGGTAAATTTGAAGCAATACCTACATTTGATGCATGTGCTCTATGAGCTGTACCAAAAGCATCATTTATATAAATTTCTCCTAAACTAGCCCAATATTTTCCTAATTCTGGATCATTATTTGATTCTTTTTTACCATCTAAATCTTCATATCTAGTATTTTGCATTAATAGTACTTCACCAGTTTTTAAGTTGTTTATTTTTTCTTCTAGTTCTTGTCCTCTAGTACTATCTACAAAAGTTACTTCTTTATTTAGTAATTCACTTAATCTATTAGCAACTGGTAATAGGTTGTTTTTTTGTTTATCATTTTCTTCTTTAACTCTACCTAAATGTGACATTAATATTACTTTAGCACCATTTTCTAAAGCATATTTTATAGTAGGTAAACTTTCTACTATTCTATTATTATCTGTAATAACTGAATCTTTCATAGGTACATTAAAGTCCACTCTTATTATTACTTTTTTATTGTTTAAATCAAAATCTCTTATTGTTTTTTTCATTTTTTTTCACCCTCTATTTCAAAGTTTAATATATTCTCATCATCTTTATTTACTTTTATTATTATTTGTTTATTTACTTCATCTAATACTTTTTTATTATTATTAGGATTAACTAATGTACTTTTTAAATAATTAGAGTTTACTAAGTCTCCTATTGTTATAGTAGATATATCTTCGGTTACTACTATTCCTTCATCTTGTATATAAGCTTCTGCAGCTATAAATACTGTATCTTTAAAGTCTTTATATGCTTCATTATCTCCTTTTTTTAGTAATCCTGTTATAAATGGTACAGATACTATTAAAATTAAAGCTGTTATAGTAAATACAGCTAGTATTTCTATCATTGTGAATCCTTTTTTCATTTTATCACCTTATCCTATATATATATTATATCTATTTTTGTCTATTTTTACAAGG
>CAZYWD010000055.1:0-5266 GCA_964651795.1 uncultured Muribaculaceae bacterium | reverse complement strand
TAATTTTATTAAGTATAACAGCTCTTTTAAGATTGATAATTCCAGAAATTAATTTTATTTCCATTATATTGAGTTTTGTTATGCTTATTATGTACTTCACTATAGAAAATCCTGACATGAAAATGATAGAACAACTAAATATTGCTAAAGATCAAGCAGATAAAGCTAATATGGCTAAAAGTGATTTCTTATCTAGTATGTCACATGAAATAAGAACACCATTAAATGCTATAGTAGGATTTAGTGAAGCAATAGATAGTGCTAAAACATTAGATGAAGCTAAAGAAAATGCTAGAGATGTAGTATCAGCTTCAAACACATTACTAGAAATAGTAAATGGTGTTTTGGATATATCTAAAATAGAAGCAGGTAAACTAGAAATAGTAAATAGTAATTATAATACTTATGAATTATTTAATAATGTTGCTAAATTACTAAAACCTAGAATGGAAGAAAAAGGTCTAGAATTCAAAATAAATATAGCAGAAGATTTACCAGCTGTATTATATGGAGATCATGCTAACCTAAAAAAAGTTATAACAAATGTTTTAACAAATGCTTGTAAATATACTGATTCAGGATATGTAGAATATAAAGTAAGTTGTGTTAATAACATTGATACTACTAGATTACTTATATCAATAGAAGATACAGGTAGGGGAATAAAAAAAGAAAATATCGATAAATTATTTACTAGATTCCAAAGACTAGAAGAAGATAGAAATACAACAATAGAAGGAACTGGTTTAGGTTTAGCAATCACAAAAAAAATACTAGACTTAATGAATGGTACAATTGTAGTTCAAAGTGTATATGGTAGTGGTTCTAAATTCACAATCGCATTAGATCAAAAAATCAAATCAATGATAATAGATGTAGAAGATAAAAAAGAAATAAAAGATGATATAAAATTAGATAATAAAAAAATACTAATAGTTGATGACAATAAACTAAACTTAAAAGTAGCTTCTAAATTCTTATCAAACTATAATCCAATAATTGAAACAGTTGAAAGTGGATTTGAATGTATTGATAAAATAAAAGAAGGTAATGTTTATGATTTAATTTTAATGGATGATATGATGCCTAAAATGAGTGGGGTAGAAACATTAAAAGAACTAAAAAAAATCGAAGGATTCAGTATGAGAGTAGTTGCTTTAACAGCTAATGCAGTAGCAGGAATGAAAGAAAAATACATAAATGATGGTTTCGATGATTATTTAGCAAAACCAATTGATAAAAATGAATTAAAAAGAGTACTTTCTAATTTAACAAATGATTATGATGAAGAACAAACTATATTTGGTACTTTACCACAAGATTTATTTATAATAGATGAAGAAGATATAGAAAAAATAAGAAACAAAGAAATAAAACAACAAGAACAAACAATTATAGTAGAAGAACCAAAAGTAGAAAAAACTAATCTACAAAATAAAGATTATTTAATACAAAATGGAGTAGATCTTAAAAAAAGCCTAGAATTACTAGGTGATATGGAAATGTATGATGAAACATTAATAGAATTTTATGATAATATAAATAATAGATTAGATAAATTAAATAAATATAAAGAAAATGATATGGCAAACTATGCTATTGAAGTTCATGCTTTAAAAAGTGATTCAAAATACTTAGGATTTATGAAATTAGCTGAAATAGCTTATACACATGAATTAAAAAGTAAAGAAAATGATATAGAATTTGTTAAAAATGATTATCAAAACTTAATCAATCAAGTAAATAACATATTAAATATAATAAAAGAATATCTAGGTAAATAGATATTCTTTTTTACAAAAAAAAGAATAATTAATTATTCTTCAACAGTTGTAACATCTTTTGAAGTTTTCTTAAGTGTTCTTAGTTCTCTAGCACTTATAACTACTTTATCTCCATTATCTAAAGTTACTTTTTGTAAGTTAGGTCTTTGAGCATGTTTAGTAGCATTACAAGCATGAGATCTTCTATTTCCAAATAAAGGTTTTTTTTCAGTTACTTTTTTAGCCATATTATTTTCCTCCTTCAATAATCTTGTCCCTATGCCTTATAATTTTACTACAAACGCATAAATAAGTCAAATAAATCTTAACAAAATGTTAAATTTATAGTAAAATGAACATAGGAGGTGCTTTTATGTATATACCATTTAATATCAAGACAGATTACTCACTAATGTATAGTATGATAAAAATAAAAGATTTAGTAAAATATGCTGTTGATAATAACTTAAAAGCACTAACTTTAACAGATGATAACTTATTTGGTGCGATGGAGTTTTATTTAGAATGTACTAAAAATAATATTAAACCAATTATAGGAATAAATATCAAATTAAATGATTTAGATGTAATATTATATGCTATGAATTATGATGGATATGTTAGTTTACTTAAACTTTCAACACTATATAGAGAAAATAAATTAGAAAAATTAAATGATTTTAAAGATAATATATTATGTATATTACCTTATGAATCTAGAAAACTTTATAATGAATTAAAAGAAATATATAGTGAAATATATGTTTCATATAAAAGCGATATAGAAAAAAACAAAATAAAATTAACTAATAAATTATATATGGATGAAATATTATATTTGAAAAATGAAGAAAAAAATACTTATAAATATTTTAGATCATATAAAAAAGAATTAGAAGAGAAGGAATATGATAATTATTTAAAATTAGATATAGAAGATAATTCATATATGTATGATAAATTTAATTTAGTAATGAAAAAAGAAAAAGATTTATTACCTAATATTGAAAATAATTATCAAGTATTAAAAGAAGAATGTAAAAAAGGATTAAAAAAAAGATTTGGTAATGTAGTAGGCTCTAAATACATAGAAAGATTAAAATTAGAACTAGAAACAATCAATAAAATGGGATTTAATAATTACTTCTTAATAGTTAGTGATTATGTAAAATTTGCTAAAGAAAACAACATATTAGTTGGACCTGGTAGAGGTAGTGCTGTTGGATCATTAGTAGCTTACACACTAGAAATAACTAATATTGATCCTTTAAAATATGATTTACTATTTGAAAGATTTTTAAATGAAAAAAGAATAACTATGCCTGATATAGATATAGATTTTGATGCATCAAGAAGAGAAGAAGTAATAAATTATTGTATACAAAAATATGGGAAACACAATGTAGCAGGAGTAATTACATTTGCAACACTTGGTCTTAAACAAGCTATAAAAGATTTAGGACCATTATTTAATATAGAAAATTCTGATATAAGCTATTTATTAAACAACTTAGATAATATAAATAATTTAAATAATAACTTAAAAGAATTATTAAATACAGCTAAACAGTTAGAAGGATTAAAAACCAATCTATCAGTAAATGCATCAGGTATTGTAATATGTAAAAATGATTTAACTAATTATGTGCCACTAGAACCACATAATAATATGTATATAACTGGATTTACAATGAACTATTTAGAAGATGTAGGACTACTTAAAATGGACTTTTTAGCGCTTAAAAATCTAACTACAATATCTAATATAATAAATGAAGTTAAAATAGATATAAATAATATACCTTTAAATGATAGAGAAACATTAAATATATTTAATAATAATACTTTAGGAATTTTTCAGTTTGATACTGAAGCTATGAAAGATACATTACATAAATTTAAAATAACTTCATTTGATGATATTTATAACTTATCAGCTTTAGCTAGACCAGGCGCTAAAGAAAGTATTGAGATATTCTCTAAAAGAAAAGATTTAAAAGAACAAATTGACTATATTGATCAAAGCTTAATAAACATATTAAAACCTACTTATGGAATAATAGTATATCAAGAACAAATAATGAAAATAGCTAACTTGATGGCAAACTATACATTAGGTGAAGCAGATATATTAAGAAGAGCTATGAGTAAGAAAAAAGAAGATATATTGATTAGTGAAAAACAAAAATTTATTACTAGATCAATAGAAAATGGTTATAGCAATGAAACAGCTACTAAAATATATGATTATATATTAAAATTTGCTGAATATGGATTTAATAAATCACATTCTGTAGCTTATGCTTTAATTTCATATCAAATGGCTTATTTAAAAGCACATTATAAAGAATATTTTATGAAAAATTTATTAGAAAATAGCCCATTAAACAATGTAAGAGAATATATAAATGAATGTAAAAATAATAATGTTAAGTTAATAAATCCAAACATTAATTTAAGTACTAACTCTTATGTTATTAATAACGGAATCATATTACCATTTACTATAATTAAAAATATTAATATTGGTATCATCAATAATATATTAGAAAATAGAAAAGAACCATATAAAGATTTAATTGATTTTCTAATAAAAGTAGATACTAAATTAATAAATAAAGATATAGTTTTAACCTTAATAAAAGCTGGATGCTTTGATTCATTTGATACAAGAAAAACATTAATAGAAAATTTATATATAATATTTAATTATATTGATGTATATAAATCACTTGGTAGTGAGGGTGCTATAAAACCTAGTATTACTAAATATGAAGAATATGTTAAAAAAGAATTAACTAATATGGAATATGAAGTATATAACTTTTATATAAATAATAATCCAATTGAAGAATATAGAAAACAATTAAATAGAAATAAAACATTAAGTACAATTGGTAGTTATATGAATAGGAGAATAGAAGTAATAGTATCTATAGATAGTATTAAAGAAATAACAACTAAAAATAATGAAAAAATGTGTTTTATTAAAATAAGTGATACATATACAGTTACTGAAGCTGTCGTATTTGCTGAAGTCTATAAAGATATACCTAAATTAGATAATAATGATATAATTTTGATGGCTTGTAAGGTAGCTAGAAGAAATGGTAAAGACCAATTAATAGTTAATGAATTAAAAATAATAGAAAAATATCAGCAATGATATTTTTTTTTATTCAAAAAGATGTTATAATGTAAAATAGGTGATACTATGAATAAGACTAAAATAATCGCAACAATAGGTCCAGCTAGTAAAGATGAAGCTATATTAAGAGAATTAATTTCTAATGGTATGAATATTGCTAGAATTAATATGACACATTCAGATTATAAATTTGCTGAAGATGTTATAAAAAAAATAAGAAATTTAGATAAAGAATTAAATACAAATACAAGTATTATGATTGATTTAAAAGGACCTGATATCACAGTATTAGAATTTACAGGTGGTAGTGCTTATTTAAATAAAGGGGATAAAATAAGAATATATGATGATGAAT
>CAZYWD010000054.1:0-5304 GCA_964651795.1 uncultured Muribaculaceae bacterium | reverse complement strand
AAAAAATAAGCTTTGAAAAGCTTATTTTATATTTTTTATTATCTCATCTTTATTCATTTTAGTATAACCTTTAACACCTTGTTCTTTAGCGATATCTTTTAATTCGGATAAAGTTAAATCTTCATAATTTAATTCTTTAATTTCTTCATCTGGTAATTTACCATTTTTAACAAGATATTCTATTTCTTCTTTTGTTAAAGTTTCTTTTTCTAATAAAGATTCAGCTATTAATTTTAACAAATCTAAATTTTTACTAATTATCTTTTTAGTAGTTTCATAACATTCATTTATGATTTTTCTTTGTTCTTGATCAATTTCGAATGCTACTTGACCTGAAAAGTTTCTTGATTTATTGTAATCTCTACCCAAGAATACACTTGATTCTTGATGTTCAAATTGAACAGGCCCTAATTCACTCATACCATATTCAGTTACCATAGCACGAGCTATTTTAGTTGCTCTTTCAAAATCATTATGTGCTCCTGTAGTTATTTCATTAAATGTTAATTCTTCAGCGACTCTACCACCTAAGAATCCTGAAATAGTTGCTAATAATTCTGTTTTAGTAGAAAGATAAGTTTCTTCTTTAGGTTGCATTAAATTGTATCCACCAGCATTACCACGAGGTACAATTGTTATTTTTTGAACTTCATTAGCACCATCTAGTTTAATTCCTAATACAGCATGACCTGCTTCATGGAAGGCAACAACTTTCTTTTCATGTTTAGTATATTTATGGCTTACTTTAGCCGGACCCATAAGTACTCTATCATGTGCTTCATCTAATTCTGACATTGTTATAGCTTGTTTATTTCTTCTTACAGTAAGTAGTGCGGCTTCATTTAATAAGTTCTCTAAATCAGCACCACTAAATCCTATAGTTCTAGCAGCTATATTTCCTAAATTTATATTTTTAGCAAATGTTTTGTTTTTAGCATGAACTTCTAGTATTTCTTTTCTACCTTTTACATCAGGTAAGTTAACTGTAACTTGTCTATCAAATCTACCTGGTCTAAGTAAGGCTGGATCTAATACATCTGGTCTATTTGTAGCAGCAATAATTATTATTCCTTCATTAGCACCAAATCCATCCATTTCTGTTAATAATTGGTTAAGTGTTTGTTCTCTTTCATCATGTCCACCACCTAAACCAGCACCTCTTTGTCTACCTACAGCATCAATTTCATCTATAAATATTAAGCAAGGAGCATTATGTTTAGCTTGTTTAAACATATCTCTTACACGAGAAGCACCTACACCTACAAATAATTCAACAAAATCTGAACCACTTATATAATAAAATGGTACATTTGCTTCTCCAGCAACTGCTCTAGCTAATAATGTTTTACCAGTTCCTGGTGGACCTTGTAATAAAACACCTTTAGGTATTCTAGCACCCATTCTTGTGAATTTTTTTGGATTTTTTAAAAAATCTATTAATTCTTGTACTTCTTCTTTTTCTTCATCTAAACCTGCAACATTCTCAAATGTTATTTTATTAGAATCTTCATTTAATTTTGCTCTTGATTTACCAAAATCCATTGATTTATTGGCATTTCCCATTTGTCTTGATAGGAATACAAAAGCTAATCCTAATAATAGTAAAGTTGGAACAACATTTGCTAAAAATTGAATTAATGTACTTGAAGCTGGATCAGAAGATGTTTCTATTTTGAAATCTTTATTTTCTAATACTTCTGATACTACTTTTTCAGATAATGGTGTTTTAACAAAGAAAGATTCTCCTTCTTTAGCACCTTTTAATTTTCCGGAAATTTCATATATTCCAGCACTCTTTCTTGGAGTTATTGTTATTTCCTCTATTTTTTCTTCTTTTATTTGATTTACGAATTCATCATATGTAAATTCTGTTACCTTTATGTTTGAAAAACTCATAAAGTATAATACTCCTAATATAAATAAACCTACGAATAAATATGGGAGTACGTTTCTTTTCATATTTTTTTTGTTCATAAATTCTCCTTTCATTAGTAATATTTAAGTATTATATCACATTTTTCTGAAATTGGAACATCATATTTAGATTTTTTTAATCCTGGTAGCCAAACTACTACATTATTTGAATCAACCACAACAGGCCACATATCTCTTTCTACGACTGTTATTTTTTCATCTATAAATATATCATTTACTTTTTTACTACCCAACATTCCTTTTACAGATATTTTGTCACCATTTCTTCTAGTTCTAACTCTTAAAGGAAAACTTACATTATCTTTATTTAATCTACAGATAAAATTACTTGTTTCATCTGTTTTTTCAATCACTTCTATATTTTTCCCGTTAGGTAAGTTTAAATACTTAATTATTTCAATTTCATATTCATTATTATTAATTGATTCAGTAACAAATGTTAATTGGTTATATTCTTTAATTGCTTTTAGATTGTTTGGTAAATAGATATATGTATTTGCTTTTTTTGATTTTATTAAATGATAGATTAATTCGGCATGATGATCTGTTATTAACATTAAATCATCTTGATAAATGTGTTCTAGTATATAGTATATTACTTTCATAGCAATAACATTTTCTAATTTTAAAAATTCTTCAATATTTAATACATTTTGTGGATAAACTTTTGGTATTACTTTTAATACTTGTTTATCAATATAATCATTATATTCTAATAGTGTTTTACTAAATTTATAGAATTTATTATGCACATTGATATCTTCTTTTTTGAATTCTGGTACTATATATTTTCTAAACCTATTTCTAGTATAGACATCTTTAGTATTTGAGTCATCTTGTTGATATTCTATCTTATTGTTTCTATTATATTCAATAATATCAGCTTTAGTAACATTAATAAGTGGTCTTAAAATTGTATATCCATCCATTTGAACTATTTTAGAGAACCCACTATAACCTCTTAATGTTGAACCTCTTACAATTCTCATTAAGATTGTTTCTATTAAATCATCACCATGATGAGCAGTTAGTAAGTATTTAGCATTATATTCTTTTACTATTTTTTCAAAATATACATATCTTTTACTTCTAGCTTCATTATGGAAGTTATCATCACCATAATCATCTATTGTCATATGTTCAAATATTACATTATGATTTTTGCACCATTTTTCTACGAATTTTTCATCTTCTATTTGTCCTGGTCTACCTGTATTATGATTTACATGGGCACAAACTACTTCTATATCTATAGCTTTTTTTATAACTGTCATTAAGTGAAGTAGTGCCATTGAATCTGGACCACCACTAACTCCTACTACAACTGTATCTCCGTATTTGATACTAATATCTTTCATTAAAAATTCATATGTTTTATCCATACTTACACCTCATTATTCTTGCTACTTAATATTATACTATATTTTTTAGTTTATTGAAATGTTTTACTCATTAAATTGTTCAATATTTCTGTATCTTCTATTTTGTTTATTCCAAAACATTTTTTACCTAAATCTTTTAGGGATGCTCCAGAGTGATATAAAATACTATTGTCTATTATTATAAATCTATCATGATATTTATTACTCTTTATTATTTTTATATTTTTGTATTGTTCATTATATTTTGTTAAGTCAATTTCATTTATTTTACTTGTTATTATTAAAATGTTTTTATTTATTTCTTTTAATATATCAAATAGTTCTTTACCAACATAATTATCTATTATAATTATTTCTTTTTTTGCTTTATTTAGTATATCTATAAGTAAACTATATGCATCATATATCTCACCTTCAAAGAATATATGATTATTTTTTGTTTTAAATTGTTCAAATAATATTTCAAACTTATCACTATGTTCTATTAATTTATTATCATGTTGTATTAATTTGTTTTCTATATTTAATAAGAAATTTTTTTCAGTATTTATATATTTTCTCATATTTACAAAAGCATCCATTATTTTTATACTTACCTTTTCTGCTATATCTGTTCTTAATATAGAAGAAAGCATAGCAACTCCCTGTTCCGTAAATACATAAGGCATGGTACTAGAATGCTTGCGTTTATCTGAACTGGTTTCAGATTGAAACCAGTTTAGATTATATAATTCATCTTCCGTTAGTTGAAACATAAATCTTTCTGGAAATCTATTAATGTGTCTTTTAACAGCTAAATTAAGTGATTTTGTACCATTTTTACAATTGTAAAGGCGTGCTAAGTCAGGAGTCTAACATCACCTGTTTTCCTCTAACTTCATATATCATATTTTCTATATTGTCTTTAAGTATTATCTCGTTCATAATTAATTCACACTTTCTAGTAATTGTTTTAAATAATTTTTATCTTCTATTTTATTTATTCCAAAACACTTTTTGCCTAAATCTTTTAGTGATGCTCCAGAGTGATATAAGGTTTCTTTATCTATTATTATAAATCTATCATGGAAATTATCTTTATTTATTATTTCTATATTGTTATATTGCTTTTGATATTTTTTAATTAATATATCATCTATATTTTTTGTTACTATTTTTATACTTACTTTTATATTTTTCAAGATATCAAATATTTCTTTACCAGCATAATTATCTATTATAATTATCTCCTTTTTAGCTTTACTTAATATATCTATAAGTAAACTATATGCATCATATATTTGTCCTTCAAAGAATATATGATTTATTTTTTCTTTTGAATCTAATTTATCAAATAATATATCTATTCTTTCATTTTGATCTAATAATTGATTATCATGATTTATATACTTCGTTTCTAAGTTGCTTATTCTTTTATCATAATTATTAATACTAATATATTTCTTTAATTTAACAAATGCTTTAATAACTTTTTTATTTACTTCTACGGCTATTTCACTTTTTAAAAGGCCTGATAACATGATTACACCATATTCGGTAAATACATATGGTAATTTTCTAACTCCACCATAGTTACTAGAACTTGAAGTCGCATTTTGCGATTTCAAATTTTTCCATTCATCTAGTGTTAATTGAAAACAAAAATCAATAGGAAATCTATTTATATTTCTTTTTACTACCTCATTAATTCGTCTTGTTTCAGTATTGTATAAAAAAGCTATGTCTTTATCTAACATTACTTGTTTTCCTCTAACCTCGTATATCATATTTTCTATATTGTCTCTAATCATTAATTGTGTCATAGCTAACCTCCTATAATTAATATACGAGATGTTTTTGAAATTTCCTCCTAAAAAAAGAACATATTTGAAATGTTCTTAATTTTTTGATTTTTCATCTAAAATAAATTTATTTTTAGACTTAATATATCCATTAGTAATTCTTAAGCTATAACACTAAATACACCACTTGATATTAATAACATTAT
>CAZYWD010000053.1:0-5380 GCA_964651795.1 uncultured Muribaculaceae bacterium | reverse complement strand
TTTATGTTTTTGAAGTGTAAAGAGTTTACATATAAAAAAGTAGAATTAATCTACTAAAAATAAAATATATCTTCAAATTTTTTATCTAAAGCTATAGATATGATAAGTGCTAATTTGGCAGTTGGACAGTATTGACCAATTTCTATCCATTCACATCCAATTGTATGCCAAATATCATTTTCATCATGTTCCTTATATTCTTTAGCATTAAGTTTACTTTGAAAATAATGTTTTTTAGGGCCAATTACTCGTCCAAGATAATATATATTCTCTGCTCTTGTCCAGATTAAATCATCTTCCTTAATTTTATTAAATGCATTAAATGCTCTTTTCACTGATTCTCTACTATATTTTTTTTCTTTAATTTCTTTTTCAACAAAATTATTATTTCCATTAAGTGCTTCATTAATTTCTTTTTCAGTTCTCCATCCAATACCTATTATTTTATTTTTAATACAATATTGAACTACTTCATAATGATTATCTTCATGAACATGGGTATTTATTCTCCATAAATTGACATAATCTTTTTCCATATATTTCCTCACTTCTAAAAAAAAACGCCAGCATAAAACTTATTTCTAAGCCTATACTAGTGCTTCATTACTTACATTATATCACTATCTACAAAATTCGACAATATTATAAAATAATTTATTAATTATTTTTAATATATTTGCATTTAGGATAATTGCTACATCCTATAAATCTACCATACTTACCATTTCTTTCAACTAACTCATGTCCACATTTAGGACATTTATTTATGCTATCTATATTTTTTTGTTTTACTATTTTTTTAGTATCTTTTATGTGTTGTTTTCTTTTACTTTTATCAGTTATATTTAATGATAATATTTTATCATATATTTCTTTATAATTTGGTAATATTTCTTCTTTAAAATTATATATTGTTTTAATTAAACTATTAATAGTAATTACTTTATTAGATTTTACTTTTACTTTAGCATCACTAGTTATACATACTAAAGGTATAAATTTATTTTCTTCTAAATTAAGTATTTCTTTTAATGATTGAACATGTCCATAATTTTGATGTACAGGATTGTTTATATAATATATATTCCTTCCTGCTTTAAATCTCCAATTTTTATCATAATCATTACCAGTTAATTTTCCATGATAGTGTTTTGTTTCTATAACAAATATTCCATATTTAGATATAACTAAATGATCTATCTGTGTTGATTTATTATTTACTATTAACATAGCATCATTAATAATTAAATATTCTTTATCTAATTTTTTTAAATCTTTTTTTACCCAATATTCTCCAGCCTTACCCATTATTTTCTTATAAAATATTTTAATTAAAATTAAAAGTATTACTGATGCAACTAAATATGGTTGCCTAAGAAGCACTATTATAAATTCTTTAATTGATTCAAGCATATTTACCTCCATGTATTACTATATAAATTATATCATATTATTATCTATTTAATAATTTTAATTCTTCATCTATTAACGATTTATCGTATCTTTCATATAAGGGTTCTATCTTATTATTAATTCTTAAATTATTTATTTGTTCATATTTCCATTCATTATTATTTTGATTTAAATATGTTTCTACTTTTTGACTAGTAAATGGTAAAAATGGTTTTAATAATGTATTAATATTATAAATAATATTACAACAATTAAACAACACTTCATTGCATTTTTCTTTATTATCTTTAGCCAATATCCAAGGTTGTTCCGTATCAAAATATTTATTAGCAAGCCCTATATAATCAAATATTTTGTTTATCCCATCTTTTGGATAACCATCTTCAATATCTTTTCCTACTTCACTATATAATTGTTTTAATTTATCTTCTAATTCAATATCAATAGTAGAATTATCTAACTTAGAATCAAATGATTTATTTATAAACACTAAAGTTCTATTTATAAAATTTCCCCATTTACCTAATAATTCTCCATTATGTGAATTAATGAAATCATTCCAAGAAAAATTGAAATCTTTTTTTACTGCATCATTTGATATAAAGAAATATCTAATACTATCTGCAGGATATTTATCTAATAAATGTCTAACAGATATATAATTACCTTTACTTTTTGATAATTTTTCTCCTTCAATAGTAATATAACAATCACTTACTATTTTATCTGGTAATTTATAGTTTTCTTTGGTACCTAATAAAAGTGATGGAAATATAACTGTATGAAATGGAATATTATCTTTAGCATGTACTAAATATATTTTATTGTTTCTATCATTCTTCCAGTAATCTTCCCAATCTAAATTATGTTGTTCAGCATATTTTTTAGATGCAGTAACATAACCCCATACATTTTCAAACCATCCATATATTTTTTTATCTTCGTATCCTTTTATTGGTATATCAATACCCCAATTTAAACTTCTAGATGCACATCTATCTGGTATACCTTCATTCAAATATCTGTTAGTAAATTCAATAGCATTATCTCTCCATAAATATTCATGTGTATCTACTAATTCTTTAATATTATTTTGAAATTTAGATAAAGCAAAGTAAAGATTATTTGTTTCTTTTAATATTGTTTTATTTTCACATATAGCACACTTTGTATCTTTCACTTCATCTATAGTAAGTAAACTACCACACTTTTCACATTCATCACCTTTAATATCTGATCCACATTTTGGACATATTCCAATTATATAACGGTCTGCTAGAAAAAATTTACAATGTTCACAATATAATTGTGATTCTGTTTTTTCATATAGATATCCATAATCATAATATTTTTTAAATTGTTCTTTAACAAATTCTTTATGATATTCATCATCTGTTCTATTGTATAAATCAAAACTGAATCCTAGATCTTTAAAATCTTTAGAGAAATTTTCATGACAAACATCTACTATTTCTTTAGCGCTTTTCTTTTCTTGTAATGACTTAACATCTATAGGAGTTCCATGGCAATCACTCCCAGATACTAATAATACATTATCACCTTTTAATCTATAATATCTAGCTATTACATCTCCTCCTAAACTGCTTGCTGCATGACCTATATGCAAATCTCCATTTGCAAAAGGCCAACTTATCCCTATTAGTATATTCATAATATCACTCCTTCCATAAAAAAACCTCTTAGGGATTACCTAAGAGGTGAATATACATCACGTACCACTCTTATTCACTAATACATTACTATATTAGTCTTACTAACCTACTTATGTCTGTGCATAGTTATAGGTTTGTGCTGTAACAGACACACCTGTAATGACTTACTTAGTTTCAGTCATTCACCTTGAGGGCCATGTTCAAAAAATATTTACATCCTCTTTTTCACCTAACAGAGTTCTCTATAATGCTTTATATTTTTTTACTCTTCCTCGCAATGGCTTTGTGATTGAGTTGATTATAATACTATTTGATAAAGATGTCAAATTAGATTTTTATTGGTAATAACCCTATACTTGTCAATAAAATCAAAATTAAAATCATGATTATTAGTACAATAATATACGTTATAAAATATATTATTGAACCATTTAATGGTTTATCATATCGTTTATCATAAAATAAACATGTAATTGATCTACAAATTATCATTAAAATCACATATAACGAAATAATATCAAATATATAACTATTATCAATATCATATATTATTGGGATTTTTTCGATAGTTTTACCACATAAATATAATCTCACAATGAAACTAACAATACTAAATAATTTATATACCAAATAATCTATTGAAGAATTTTTTCTCATATTATTCACCTTTAATATTCTTAATTTTTACTGTATAACCTTTTCTCATTAAATCAGAAATTGCATATTGAATTGTTACTTTGCTAAAGAAAGGTATTTTAGGCCTGTCTTGTTCTTTTTTTGTAATAATTGCTAAAACTATAGTAT
Organism: uncultured Muribaculaceae bacterium; assembly: GCA_964651795.1. Lineage (GTDB taxonomy): Bacteria > Bacillota_I > Bacilli_A > RF39 > UBA660 > CAJOJO01. The sequence continues at coordinate 1,490 of CAZYWD010000053.1, read as the reverse complement.
AATCTTTTCTTTCAAAATTTTTGTCAAAATATTTAACTCCAATTTTATCATTTGCATTCTCTCGAAAAACTGGATCTTGAATAAAATCACTAGAAACTCTTGCTTGATTAAATAAATGACTTAAATAACTTGATGATTCACCTTTTTTCACATGAATTAATTCTTTGTTAGAAGTAAGTACGTCACATAATTCTATATCACTATGTCCGGGTATTCCACTTTTAACCATTTCACAATCCATTAAATAAGAACCCTGAAGTTGTTGGTGCAATAATATATTATATTGTTTTTCAGTTAACCCTTGACACTTTGGAAATTGTTTTTCAAAAATTGGTATTTTATTATACCCTTCATTTATTTTATTGGCAAAATCGTTATTAACTTTATACCATTTTCCTCCATTAAAACAATATTCTTCACCATTAAAATCAATTTCAGCCATAATGCATTTATGCACAGACCAAGAGTAAACTTCTTCATTAATACTAGAAAATGCTGTAATATTTCTATTTTTTAATTGATTAAAATTTTCAACTTTTTCATTCGTAAATTTTTTGATAAATTCCTCAATATTAATATCATCCATTCCAACATCTCTTTTGTAGAATTTAAAACAATGAACTTTCTCCCATTCAATATTTTCTGGAACAGCCATCCAAACTTTATCAAATTCTTTTGTATTTATTTTTTTTATTAATTCTTCATTCAAAGAATCTATTGTGCTTTTGGATTTAACTTCTTTTATATTATCAATCCAATCAAAGTTTTTCAAGTATCTTTTTTCATTATATCTTTTATAGCAAAACAATAAGAATTCCTCTATGGTATCTTTATTATAAGGTAAATTCACGCTAATAACATCTCCACCTGTAATCATATTACCGCAAAATTCTTCATCTTCACATTTTGCTACTGCTTTACGCATTAAATCACTATTAATATCAAAAACAAATTCATCTAATGAAGAAATTTTTGGAACTTGCTCTGAGGACGTTTTAAAATTTTTACAGCAATTAACTGTTTGAATTTGACGAAAACTTTTTACATCTATACTGTTTAATAAAATTTTCAATCCAAATTGATCTTCCACAACATCACTTTTTAATAAACTTTTACCATTACCAAATGGAATAGCAAAAATAACTTCTTTGTTACCAATTTTCAATTTGTGAAACGAAATAACCTTCACATTTGATTGTATTAATGCGACATTATCATCAATACAGAAATATGACTTTAGCCAATATGGATAACTTGGTGTAGATTCAACATAATATGTTATAGATTTTTCACTCTTAATTAATTCTGTTGCTTTAATATTATCTTTTAACAATGAATTAATATCATTTCCAGATTTTATAAGATATATTGAAATTCTATTACTTTTTTCATTCCTCTTTTCCATCATATACCTCTCAAAATATATCTTTCTAATACATTGAAACTTCTACTATTTTAAATGTTGCATTTTTCATTGTTTCTAATTTATC
>CAZYWD010000052.1:0-5394 GCA_964651795.1 uncultured Muribaculaceae bacterium | reverse complement strand
TATTGATTTAACAAATGCTTATAGCATAGAATATAATTTTGAGTAGGTGAAAAAATGAATAAAAAGGGATTTACATTGTTTGAATTGCTATTAGTAATAGTTGTAATAATTATTGCCTTTTTACTAGCTATTCCTATTATAAAAATAGTAATTGATAATTCAAAATTAGGTGCTTTTGAAAATAGTGTTTATAATGCTATTGATGCAGTAGATTATTATATTGCTAATAATAAATTTGTTGATATACCAAGAGAAGGTTTGGAAATATCTAGATTAGATGCTGCTATTTTATCAAACAACAATTTTGATGAAGGTATGTTTGTTAGAAACGATAGTCAAGTAGAAATGATTTATATTAAACAAGATAATTTTTGTGCTAAAGGTACTAAATCAAACTTAAAAACAACTAGTAAAGGTTGTGGCGCACTAGATGAAACAAAACCATCTAAAGCTAATTTGTTTGTCAAAATAAGTAATGAAAAATCTATTACCATAGTGGCTGCTGGATATGACGAAGATAGTGAAATTATAGGGTATGAATTAAGTGTAGATGGTAAAAAATATTATGCTAATAGTGATAAATCATATAATGTATTTAAAGTAGAATTAGAAGATACAGTTGAACATACTTTTAAAGTTAGAGTTACTAATGAAGGTGGTTTAACTAAGGAGTCAAACATAAAAAAATTCAAAATACAAAATAGTAACATTATATTAAAAGAAAGTAATAATTTAAAATATGTTCAAAAAGAAAAATCTATTCAATTAGATGAAAACATTAATTATGAATATAGTACTGACTTAATTAATTGGAATAAAATAGAAACAGAATTGCCAGTATTAGAAAATGGTATAACTTATATTAAAATTAATAAAGATAATCAAACAATATATAATACCTTAAATATTAGTAATATTGATTCTACATTAAATGGAGCAATTCCTGAATTAGATGACAATATGATACCTGTTATATTTAATGGAACTAATTTTGTGATTGCCAATAAAAATCAAATGTATTGGAATTATGAAAACAAAATATGGGCTAATGTAGTATTAGTTAGAAATAATAAAGATATTAATGATGATAATAGTAAATCAAGGGAATATTATAAAAGTGATGCAGCTATTGGTGAGGTAATCAATGAAAATGATATTATAGCTTACTATGTATGGATACCTAGATATAAATATAAATTATGGAATGTTAATGGAAATAATAAAGAAAATATATTAACTGAAATAGAATTTGAAAATAATAAAGTAGAAAAATCTATCAATGATAATAATAATACTTGGTATACACATCCTGCTTTTTCATATAAAGAAGAAACAAATGGATTTTGGGTAAACAAATATGAAGCAAGTATATCAGTAGAATCTAATTGTTATTTACTACCTAATGAAAGAAATTGTAATGGAAATAATCATCAAATTTATTCGTTAGATAATAGGGTTAGTTTGAAATTTATTTCTGTATCAAATGCATCAGTTATATCTAGTAATTTGAATAAACAATTCAATATATATGGATTTACTCATAAAGTTAAGCCACATTTATTAACTAATCTTGAATGGGGAGCAATTACTTATTTAATGAATTCAAAATATGGAGAAAATAATGTATCAAATATTCAAGATATAAATGAAACTGGAGAATATGTTATGGGTAACTATAATAAAGATTCAGGTTCAGATAGTAGTAATTCTGGTTTTACACCTGATGGAACAAATTCTTGGCCCGAATTTATAGATATATATAAATCAATATCATTAAATGGTCGTATAATAGGTGATGCAACTATGGAAGTAAATGATTGGAATGGTAATAAAAATACATTTGTTAATGGAGAAAAACCTTTTATGATAAGAGGTATAAATAATATTTATTCATTTACAAGTAGTACTGGAAGCCCAGATGCAGAAACAACCTTTAGATCAGCATTAAGCATTAAGCATTAATCATTAGAATTAAGAAATAGATTAAATACTATTTCTTTTTTTATTGCTTAATGATTTTCTTTGTGGTATAATTATTTCAATAATAGGGAAGTGGTTAATGTGATAAAGAGTAGTATAAAAGTACTTTATTTTTGTTTGTTATTTTTATTTGTACCTATCATTCATGCAAGTGATATTGAAATAACAAGTTTTGAATCTTCAATAACACTTAATAAAAATAGAACTGCAAATATTACTGAAAATTATGAATTATATTTTATAAATAATACTAAAGTATTTAATAGAACATTAGATGCTACTTTAGAATTAATAAGAAAAAAAGATAGTAAATCAATAATTAAACCAGAAATAACAAATATTAAATCAGATAATACTTATAAAATTCAAACTGATGATAAACAAAAAATAGTATCAATAGAAACAAAGGGTATTAAAGATACTATGAGTAATGCTAATTTATCATACACATATGATTTAGGAAAAGAAAATTCTAGAAAATATGATGAATTTTATTATAATATTATAAGTAATTTTGATAGTATTGTATCAGATGTATCTTTTGAGATAGTTTTACCGGAAGATATGAAAATAAATAATATTGATTTCTTATTAAATGGTGAATATTCATTAACTAGTGATGATGTCACATATGATACTGAAAGTAATATAATAACTGGATATTTAAATAAAATGTTAAATGAAAATGATGTTTTTTCAATAAGATTAGAAATACCAGAAGGTTATTTTACAGGTGTTAGAGATAATTTTAACTATTTTACATATTTGTTTCTTACATTTCCATTTTTAGCATTAGTAGTTGTATTATTCTACTGGCTTAAATATGGTAAAGGGAATAAAATTAAAAAACAATATAATATATATCCGCCAAATAATTTTGATCCAGCTGAAATTGGTTATTTGTATAAAGGAAAATCTGAAGAATCAGATGTTGTATCAAATGTTTTATTTTTAGCAAACAATGGTTATTTACAAATAGAAGAAAATGATGATGGATATAAATTAGGAAAAGAAAATAGTTTTAATTTTATTAAGTTAAAAGATTATAAAAATAGAAATGCTATTCAAAAAATATTATTTAAAGGAATATTTAAAAATAGAGATAAAGCGACATTAAGTGATATTGAATATACAATCATGGATAGATTAATGGATGCTAAATCTACTATAGATAATAAAAATAATAAAAAGAAGTTATTTAATATTAATATAAATAAGGTAAAAATGATATCAATTTTATTAGTTGTATTAGCAAGTATATCAATTACTATAACTCCTGTTAAAGAGATAACAAATTCTTATTTATTAGTACCAGTACTATCATCAACACTTTTATTTGGTTTAGCTATAGTCGCAATTATTAATACTGGTATTGTACCTAAAATAGTATTAGGATTAATATTTATAGGTGGTACAAATTATTTGAATATTTATTCATTAATAGGTCAAGATAAACCACTTATTATATATATAATTGGTATGTCATTAATATTAATTGCTACATTTATTTATACTAAGTTACCTTCTCGTACTAAATTTGGTAATCAAAGATTAGGTGAAGTAGAAGGATTTAGATTAGAATTAGTAACAATGAATCAAAATAAATTAAAAGAAATATTAGCTGAAAATAGTAATTATTTTTATGATATGGTACCTTATGCTTATGTATTTGGTGTATTAGATAATTGGATGGCTTTAGGTAAAGGAATTATTACTGATAGACCTAGTTGGCACATATCTATTCAAAATGATAAATTTGAACTTAGAAAAGAAACAAAATTTATTAAAAATGTTATATTTACTACTACTCAAGTAATGATTAAAGGATTATATAATAGAACTGAAGCAAGCCAATTAGAATTTAAGAAAGATGTCTTTAATTCTAAATTAAATGAATAATCTAGTTTTTACTAGATTTTTTTGAATAATTAATTGACTTTTTAAATATAATATGTTAATATTTATTTAGACACAAAAGGTGTTTTTATTTTGAAAAAAACACATAAAATTAAAAGAGGGTGTAAAATTGAAAAAAGTAGCAAGATTTTTCGTAAGTGTTAAAAACGAAATGAAAAAGGTAAAATGGCCAGAAAAAAAACAAATGATAACATATTCTATCGCAACTTTAGCATTCATTCTAATATTTTCATTATTCTTCGGAGGTTTAGATATAATTATATCAGGAATTAAAGTGGTGGTTAAATAATGGAAAAAGAATGGTATGTAGTAAATACTTATTCAGGTCATGAGAATAAAGTAAAAGAAAAACTAGAGATGAGAGCAAGTTCAATGGGAATGGAAGACTATATATATAGAGTAGTAGTACCAGAAACTATTGAAGTAGAAGTAAAAGATGGAAAAGAAAAAGAAAAAGTTAAGAAAATGTTTCCAGGTTATATTTTAGTAGAAATGGTAATGACTGATGAAGCTTGGTTTATAGTAAGAAATACACCAGGTGTTACTGGATTTATCGGATCAAGTGGTAAAGGAGCTAAACCTTTTCCATTAACTCCTCAAGAAGTTGATAAAATATTAGGTTCTATGGGAATGAGCAGATTAGAAATAGGTAATGACTTAAATATTGATGATAAAATCAAAGTTATTGCTGGACCATTCGCTAATATGTATGGTACTGTTAAAAAAATTAATATTGAAACACAAGAATTAGAAATAGTAATAGATTTATTTGGACAAGAAACAACAGTTGAATTAAATTTGTCTCAAATAGAAAAAATATAATAAAAAGAATTTACAAAACTAAAAAAATGTGTTATATTATATAGGCTATATTTATTTATATAGAAGAAGTGGGAGATGTTTTAGCGGATATCATTTGAACCACTCGCGAAAAAAGTTATATAGGAGGTGTTTTTCGTGGCAAAGAATATTACAAGAATAGTTAAGTTAGCAATCGAAGCAGGAAAAGCTACACCAGCTCCACCAGTTGGAACTGTAGTTGGACCACTTGGTATTAACATACAAGAATTTTGTACTAAATACAACGAAGCTACAAGAGATAAAATGGGAGATGTAATTCCAGTTGAATTAACTGTTTATGAAGACAGAACATTCGATTTCGTAATTAAAACTCCACCAACAGCTTTCTTAATTAAAAAAGTTGCTGGAATTAAAAAAGGTTCAGTTAAAGGTGCTAATGAAGTTGTTGGAAACTTAACAAAAGCACAAATAAAAGAAATAGCTGAAATCAAATTACCAGACTTAAATGCATATACTATTGAAGAAGCTATCAAAATAGTTTCTGGAACAGCTAAAAACATGGGCGTTACAGTAGAAGAATAATTCATATAGGTAAAACTATGTGGGAGGACTAAAATCCGCTATTAAACCACAAGGAGGTAAAAAAAATGAAAAAAGGTAAAAAATATGTAGAAGCTTTAGCTAAAGTTGAAAAAG
>CAZYWD010000051.1:0-5478 GCA_964651795.1 uncultured Muribaculaceae bacterium | reverse complement strand
GGTGGAGATGAGGAGAATCGAACTCCTGTCCAAATACACTCTATTATAAACATCTACAAGGTTAGTTGATTAACAAATGTCCTAAAAAGATAAGTAAGTAACAACAATCTTTTTAGTAATCCTTTATAATTCATTATTACTTAAAGGAGTCATAATAATATATCCTGTTAAATCGAACCCTCAATTACTCCCACAGGAGAAGAATAAAAGAAAGTTGTATTACTCTAAATTAAATTAGGCAAAGGCAACAGCATTGCTTTTGAATACTGATGCTAATACATTTTTTGCATTTTTTGCATTTATTTTTTTGTGGATTTATAGTATCCCTACTCCTTGCAGTTCATAACGATATATACCTGTCGAAACCTGGACATCCCCAGTAAAGAAATTATAGCATTCTTTTATTATTTTTGCAAACATAATTTCTTATTTTTATAATATTCATTACTCTTTGAATATGGAATTAATCCATTTAATTCTTCTTCTAATTGTTCCATAAGCTCAGTATCAATTTCAAAGTGTTCTTTTTTAGCTATTTTTTGAGAAATGATATTATCATATCTAATCATTGCTACTATCTTTTCCATATCATCATTCTCTTTAGAAACAATTTCAATTACTTTATGTAAAAATTGTTGTCCTATATGGCTTCCTCTAAATGATTCAATTAAAGAACCTTGTACTTCAATTTTTTTCTCACTTTCAATTCTCATTGTATTATAAAATCCATATAAAACACCTTTATAATATAATAAATTTGAACTAATTTCACTAAAATTAACGAATTCACTATTAAATTCTTTTAATTCAAATTCTTGATCAAGTCCTTTACTTATTCTAATGTCATTTTCATCAAACATTTTAAAACCCTCTATCTATAATTATTTTTTAATTCTTTTTTGATTTCTCTTAAGCTATCTCTTTTTTTAATAGCTTCCCTTTTATCATAATTCTTTTTACCCTTCGCTAAACCGATTAATATTTTAGCACAATTACCTTTAAAATACAACTTTAAAGGTACTAAAGTATTACCTTCTCTTTCAATACTATCTCTTAGCTTGAATATTTCTTTTTTATGCATTAATAGTTTTCTAGTTCTAGTTTCATCATGATTGAAAATATTACCTTCCTTATACTGACTTATATGCATATTAAGTAAAAATAATTCATTATTTCTTACTAATGCATAACTATCTTTTAAATTAGCCTTTCCTAATCTAATTGATTTTATTTCAGTACCAGTTAGTACAATACCAGCTTCAAATGTTTCTAATATTTCAAAATCATATCTAGCTTTTCTATTATTAATTTCTATCATGATATCACCTCTATTTCAAATATGTTTTATTTGATTCATTATTTATAACAAAATCTATTTCTCCTACTTCTTTTCTAGCATCTTTAACAATTACTTCAATTTCATCACCTAAACGGTAACCTCTTTTATTTTTTTTACCAATTAAACAAAGTGTTGATTCATCAAATGTATAAGTATCATCTGTTAAATCATCTATTCTAATCATACCTTCAATTAAATTAGGTAATGAAACATACATTCCTCTATTAGTAATAGAGCTAACCATACCAGTAAATACCTCACCAATATGATCATGCATATATTCTGCTTTTTTCATGTCATCGACATCTCTTTCACAGTCAACAGAATCTCTTTCCTTTTTAGATGAATGAAGCGCTATTATAGGTAAATTGTTTTCTTCAAAAGATACTGTATCTTTATCCATAGATCCATTAAATAAATATTTTCTAAGTAATCTATGGACTGTTGTATCTGGAAATCTTCTTATAGGTGAAGTAAAATGCGTATAACATTTACTACCTAATCCAAAGTGTCCAATATTATTTGTATCATAAACAGCTTTTTGCATACATCTTAATAATAATGAAGAAAATATATGGAATTCTTTTTTATCTTTTAATTGTTCCAATATTTTTTGCATAGTTGTTGGATGTATATCAGTAAATTTACCAGTTAATTTATATCCACAAGCTGAAACATAACCAATGAATTGTTGTATTTTTTCTTCACTTGGTTCCCCATGAATACGATAAATAAATGGTAAAAATTCAAATGCTTCAATATGTTCTGCGACAGTTTCATTTGCGACTATCATGAAGTCTTCAATTACTTTTTCGCCAGTTCCTCTATCTCTTAATACTACATCAACAGCTTTACCTGTATCATCAACTATTATTTTTGATTCATCAATGTCAAAATCAATATAACCTCTTCTTATTTTCATATTTCTTAAGATATCAGCTAATTCTTTCATTAATTTTAATTTATCTACATAAGGTTCATAACCTTCTGGAGTTATATTTTCTTCTAATATTTTATTAACTTTTTTATAAGTCATTTGAATTCTAGATCTAATTACACTAGGGAATATATCATGACTAATAACTTTACCTTGACTATTTATTTCCATAATACAAGATATTGCTAATCTATCTACATTAGGATTCAAAGAACAAATACCATTAGATAATTTATGTGGTAACATTGGAATTACTCTATCAGCTAAATAAACACTGGTACCTCTTTCCATAGCAGTTTCATATAATGGTGTTTTTTCTTTAACATAATAACTTACATCAGCTATATGTACTCCTAATTCATAATTACCATTTTCTAATTTTTTAATACTAATAGCATCATCTATATCTTTAGTATCATCACCATCAATTGTGAATATTTCTTCATCTCTTAAATCGTGATCTTTTCTTAAATATATTTCTTCTTCTGATACAGTATCTGGAATATTATTCAACTGTTCTTTAACTTCATCATTAAATTCAACTTCAATACCATATTTATAAACAATAGATAATATATCTACACCTGGATCATTTTTATGACCAATTATCGTTAATACTTCTCCTCTATATCCATCATTTATTTTGTTTGTTACTTTTACTAAAACTTTATGTCCTGGCATAGCACCCATTGTTTTTTCTTTATCTATAATGACATTTATTTTGATTTTTTCATCATCTAATTTTAGTTTAAGTACCCCGTTATCATCAATTACTTCACCAACTACATTAACTAAATCTCTTTTTAAAATTCTAATTACTTTACCATCTGGTCTATCTTCTATTTTATTTACTTGAACAACTACAGTATCTCCATGAATTGCGCTATTCAAATTACTAGAATGAATATAAACATCTTTTAATGAATCTTTATCATCTGTTATTTTAACAAATGCATAGTCACCCTTAGTAGATATAACGATTCCCTTTCTTTCTAAGTTATCATCATGTCTTACATATTTTCCTTTATTGGTTTTTCTTAAATCTAAATTATATTCTAATTTATTTAATTCATCTGTTAAATTTTCTAATTCATCTGCTGTAGTTAAACCTAATGCATCATTAATTTCAATTACAGTAAGTGCTTTATTATTATCTTTAAATAATCCTAATATTTGTTCTTTCATACACTACACCTCATATCCATTATAATGTATTTTGCAAAAAAAATATAGTATCTAATTCAAATAAGTACTATATTTCTTAGAAATATTTGTAAAACTATTGTCTTTTATAATATCATATGCATTTTCAGTTAAATCTTGTAATTTATCATTTAATACTTTATCAAATTTTATTTTTAATTCTTTTGCTTTTTCAAATATATAAATATGTTTACTATTGATTAAGTAGTTATCATAGTATAAGTTTTCTATTGAAATAAATTTTCTTCTAAATAAAAAAATTGTATATAAATAATCTGTATTTAATATTAAATCACTAGTATTTATAATTATATTACTAAGTTTTACTAAATCACTAAATATATTTAAATCATAATATTTTATTAATGTTATATTACTATTTAGTTTATTATATATTTCTTTGTTTTTTTTTGATAATTCATAATATGGTTTAAATCCTAAATAAATAAAATTTAATTTAGGATAATTATTTGATAGGTTATATATATATTCTATATATTTATAATCAAAATCTATAAATAGTATATTTTTTCTTCTTTTTTTTATATTATATCTTGCATATATTTCTTTATTATTACTACTTATATTTATAATAGGCAATTCTTTATTTATTACTTCTATATTGGTTTTAATTATATTGGATAACTCATTTTTTATTGATTCTAAGCTAACAATTATTTTATCAAATTTATTAAAATTGTTTATAATAAAATTTCGATATGTTCTAATGGATTTATTGTTTTTAATAAAAATATTAGATAATTTTTCTTCTATTAAATAGGTTATAAATATTACTTTTTTATTTTCACAAAGTTCTAAAGTTTTTTTATTTAACTGCCCTACTAAAATATATTCATAGTTAGCTTTTATATCTAGAGTATAATTTTTATTTATATAATCCAAATATGTAATTATTTTAGAAGCTAGTTTTTTATTTTCAATATATATAAGCATATTATCACCTAATATTATTGTCTATTTATTTTCCCTTTTTATACAAAAAAAATATGTTTATTTTAAAACATATTCTACACTTGCTACTTTAGTTAAATCAATATCAATTTTGTATTCTATATCTTTTGAATCTAATGGTTCTAGTGTACCTAATGATTCCTCAAATGCATATAAACTATTACCATTTTTATCGTACATAGCACATTCTATTTTTTCATAAGTTTTTGTTTCTTCAGTATTATTTACCACTTCAAAATATACTGTACTAACATTGTTATCTAATAAAACAACAAAATCAATTACATCTAATCCTTCTACAACAACATCTTTGATTACAGTATTTGCTTCATTTTCACCTAATATATCTGTTTCTTTTTCTTTTTTGTCACAGCCACATCCTGTAACTAATCCAATACCTAATAAGCATACTAGTCCAAAACTAATTATTTTTTTCATATTATCACCTATTATTAAGATATCATATTTTTATTTATTTATCAAGAAAAAAGAAAAAACTAATATTTTTTCTACATAAATTTACACATATAGTATTTTTTCTTTCCTCTTCTTATTATTAATATTTCATTATTAATTGCTTTATCTTTAGTTATTATTTCATTTTCATCTAATGATTTTTCTCCATTTATAGTAATTGATCCAGCAGTTATAAACTCTCTAGCTTCTCTTTTACTAGAAGAAACACCATTATTAACTAATAAATCTATTAAAGTATAATTGTCATTGATTTCAAAATTAGGGACATCTTTAAATCCATCCTTTATTTCATCAATATTTAAGTTTTTAATATTTCCACTAAATAGAGCTTCACTTATTTTTACTGCCTTATTAAATTCTTCTATACCATGTAAATCAGTGATAACTTCTCTTGCTAAAGCTTTATGTGCTTCTCTTAATTCAGGATGTTCATTATTTTTAATTTCTAATTCTTCTATTTCTTCTTTAGAAAGGAATGTTAATTTCTTTAAATATTCTATAATCATAGAATCTTCTAAATTAATTAAATATTGATATAATTCATAACTAG
>CAZYWD010000050.1:0-5546 GCA_964651795.1 uncultured Muribaculaceae bacterium | reverse complement strand
AGGAAAATCTTTGTATTTTTCTATTTTTTTATGTTATAATGAATTAGGTGATAAGTATGAAAAACTACGATGAAAGTTCAATCAAAATACTTGAGGGATTAGAAGCAGTAAGAAAAAGACCTGGTATGTATATCGGATCAACTGATAAAAGAGGATTACACCATTTAGTATGGGAAATTGTTGATAATGGTGTTGATGAAGTTATAAATGGTTTTGGTAAAAAAATAAAAATAACTATTAATAAAGATGAATCATTAACAGTAGAAGATGAAGGTAGAGGAGTTCCTGTTGGAATGCACTCTAGTGGTATGTCTACTCCAGAAGTAATTTATACAGTATTACATGCTGGTGGTAAATTTGAATCTGGTGGATATAAAGTGTCAGGTGGATTACATGGTGTAGGTGCCTCTGTAGTTAATGCTTTAAGTGAATGGATGGAAGTTTATATAAAAAGAGATGGGTATGAATACTACATCAAATTTAAAGATGGTGGTAAAGTAGAAATACCACTTAAAAAATTAGAAAAAACAAGTAAAACAGGTACAAAGGTAATCTTTAAACCTGATAAAGAAATATTCTCATCTACACATTTTTCATTTACAACTATATGTGAAAGAATGCAAGAATGTGCTTTTTTACTTAAAGGTTTAACAATTGAAGTAATAGATGAAGCAGATGATAAAAAAGAGACTTATCATTATGAAAATGGTTTAGAAGCATTTGTAGAATATTTAGATGATGATAAAAAAGCTATCCATAAAGTAGTAATGTTTGAAGGAATAAAAGATAAAATAAATGTGGAAGTAGCTTTTCAATATACTGATTCCTATTCAGAAAATCTTATATCATTTGTTAATAATGTAAAAACAAATGATGGAGGAACTCATGAAGTTGGATTTAAATCAGCGTTAACTAGATTTTTTAATGATTATGCTAAAACAAATAATTATTTAAAGTCAAAAGATAAAAACTTTGAAGGTAATGATACTAGAGAAGGATTAACTGCTATAATATCATTAAAAATACCTGAAAATTTATTACAATTTGAAGGACAAACTAAATCAAAATTAGGAACACCAGAAGCAAGGCCTATTGTTGAAAGTATTGTTACTGAAAAATTACAGTTTTTCTTAGAAGAAAATAAAGAAGTAGCAACTAATATATTATCTAAAATGGTTAAAAGTAAAACAGTTAGAGAAGCAGCAAGAAAAGCTAGAGAAGAAGCAAGATTAGGTAAAAATAAAAATAAAAAAGAAACTGCTTTAAGTGGTAAGTTAGCACCTGCACAAAGTAAAGATGCGAGTAAAAACGAATTGTTCTTAGTAGAAGGGGATAGTGCCGGTGGATCTGCTAAATCAGGAAGAGACCGTAAACACCAAGCAATATTACCTCTAAGAGGTAAAGTATTAAATACTGAAAAAGTAAGAATGGAAGAAATATTTAAAAATGAAGAAATAAATACAATGATTCATACAATAGGTGCTGGTGTTGGAAGTGACTTTGATGTTAAAGATTCAAATTATGATAAAGTAATTATAATGACCGATGCTGATGATGATGGAGCACATATTCAAATATTATTAATAACATTTTTCTATAGATATATGAAACCTTTAATAGAGGCAGGTAAACTTTATATAGCAATGCCTCCTTTATATCAAATATCTTGTGGTAAAGAATCTTATTATGCTTGGACTGAAGATGATAGAAAAGAAATATTAGAGAAATTCAAGAATAAACCATCACAAACTCAAAGATATAAAGGATTAGGAGAAATGGATGCTATCCAATTAAGGGAAACAACTATGGATCCTGACAAGAGAAGCTTAATTAAAATTAACATTAATGATGGAGCTTTAGCTGAAAAAAGAGTTAGTGTATTAATGGGTGATAAAGTAGAACCTAGAAAAGAATGGATAGAAGAAAATGTTGATTTCTCATTAACTGATAATTATGTAAAATAGGATTTGATCCTATTTTTTTGTCGAAATTTGTAGTACGAAATAAATTGATATTTAAGTTATTATATATTAAGATAATTAATTAGGTGATTAACTATGAATGATTTAATGATTAAAGATGAAATAGAAAATATGATATATGAGATTAGGGGAAAACAAGTAATGTGGCGACACGAAGTTAGTGCAGAGCAACTCTGATGTATCAAGATTATTTGGCTACGAGACTAAGCAAATAAATAGACAGGTGTTAAGAAATATAAATAGGTTTCCTGAAAAATATTGCTTTCGTTTAACATATGATGAATATAATATAATTAGTAATTGTAATAAAAATAATATTCATAAAACATTAAAAAAAGCTTTAAATTAAATGAATTCTTTGCATTACTAATTTTTTTTTGCTATAATTGAGTAGGTGAGATTATGGATGTATTAAATAAAATACATGAGTATGCTTTAGAAGAAATAATGGGTGATAGATTTGGAAGATATTCTAAATCAATTATTCAAGATAGAGCTATACCTGATGTAAGAGATGGTTTAAAACCAGTACAAAGAAGAATATTATATGCAATGTATAGAGATAGAAATACCTTTGATAAACCATATAAAAAATCAGCTAAAGCTGTAGGTAATATTATGGGTAATTATCATCCACATGGTGATTCATCAATCTATGATGCAATGGTAAGATTAAGTCAATGGTGGAAACAAAGTACACCATATATAGATATGCATGGTAATAATGGTTCAATTGATGGAGATTCAGCAGCCGCAATGCGTTATACAGAAGCAAGACTTTCTAAAATTAGTAGTGAACTATTAAAAGACATAGATAAAGATACAGTTGAAATGACTTGGAACTTTGATGATACATTAAAAGAACCAGTTGTTCTACCTGCTAAATTTCCTAATTTATTAGTTAATGGTGCGAGTGGTATTAGTGCAGGATATGCTACTAACATACCAACTCATAATTTAGGAGAAGTAATTGATGCTACTATAAAAAGAATCGATAGTCCAAATTGTAAATTAGATACTTTATTAGAAATAATGAAGGGACCAGATTTTCCAACGGGTGGTATAGTTGAAGGAAAAAATGGGATAATTGATGCTTTTACTACAGGTAGAGGTAAAGTAATTATTAAATCCAAATATGAATTTGTATCTGAAAAAGGTAAAAATCAAATTTTAATTACAGAAATACCTTTTGAAGTTAATAAAGCATTATTAGTAAGAAAAATAGATGAAATTAGAATTGATAAAAAAATAGATGGTATTGTAGAAGTGTTAGATGAATCTAACTTTGAAGAACCAACTAGAATAGCAATCAATATTAAAAAAGAAGCAGATAAAGAATTAATATTAAATTATTTACTTAAGAGTACAGATTTACAAATAGCTTATAATTATAATATGGTTGCTATTGTAAATGGTAGACCAATGACTATAGGTATAATCAAAATATTAGATGCTTATATTGAACATCAAAAAGAAGTAATAACTAGAAGAAGTAAATTTGATTTAGATGTTTACACTAAAAGAATGCATATAATTGAAGGTTTAATTAAAGCTTTATCTATATTAGATGAAGTAATTAAAACAATTAGAGCTAGTAAAAATAAAGCTGATGCTGAAATTAATTTATGTAAAGAATACGGGTTTACAGATGAACAAGCTAAAGCTATTGTTTCATTACAACTATATAAATTAACTAATACAGATGTTACTGAATTAAATAATGAATATAGTGATTTAGAAAACAAAATAAAAGCATTAGAACTAATTTTAAATGATGAAAATAAAATGAAATCATTAATGAAATATGAACTTAAAAAAGTTAAAGAAGAATATGCTACTCCAAGAAAAACTGCAATTAAAGATGAAATAACTGAAATAAAAATTGATACTGTTAAATTAATTCCTAAAGAAGATACTATTGTAATAGTAACAAAAGAAGGATATATTAAAAGAGTAAGCAATAGAAGTATGGAATCTAGTGAAGGTGAAACTGGATTAAAAGAATTAGATTATGTAATTGGTAAATATAAAATGAATACTATGGATACATTATTAGTGTTTACTGATTTAGGTAATTATTTACATATACCAGTTCATGAAATACCAGATATGAAATGGAAAGATTTAGGTAAACATGTTAGTAATATAATTACTGTATCTTCAGAAGAAAATATAATTAGTAGTTTACCAGTATATAATTTTGAAGATGAAACTTATATAACATTATTTACTAAAAATGGTATGGTTAAGAGAACTAAATTAAGTGAATTTAAAGCATTAAGATATTCTAAACCTATTGTTTGTATTAAACTTAAAAATGATGATAGAGTAGTAGAAGTATTATCAAACAGTGATAAATATGTATTTGTATCTACAAATAATGGATATGGATTAACATATAAATTAAGTGAAGTGCCAATCGTTGGATTAAAAACTAGTGGTGTTAAATCTATTGGTTTAAAAAATGATTATGTTGTAAGTTGTCATATTTATAGTGATGATTTAGAGTATTTAACTGTTATTACGAATAAAATGACAGCTAAAAGAATAAAATTATCTGAATTTGAAATAGCTTCTAGAGCACGACGTGGAATGCGAATAGTTAGAGAAGTAAAAACAAATCCATATAATATTTTAAAAACATTTATAATAAATTATAAAGAATTATTAGGTGTTAAATTAAAAGATGAAATAATAGATATTAAGTTAACAGAATTACCTATTATGGATAGATATTCATCTGGTTCTGCTATTTCTAAAAAAGAAATAATAGATACTTTTGAAATAAAAGAATTAGAAAGTAAAACAGAAGAAAAAAAAGTAATTGAAAAAGAAAATGTTGATTTAGATTCAATTGATCAAAAAATGATGACGATTGATGATTTTCTAAAAGACTTATAGAAAGGATGATATTATGTTATTAGATATATTACAAATATTAGGTGGATTAATAGTAGGAGCAGTTATAGGATTCTTTATTGCTAAAAAATATATGCAAAAATATTTAAAGAAAAATCCTCCTATTAATGAACAAATGATTAGAGCTATGATGACTAGTATGGGTAGAACACCTAGTCAAAAACAAGTTAATCAAACAATGAAACAAATGACAAAATATATGGATTAAGACTTGAAAAAGTCTTTTTTTTTAGCAAAATCATATTCTTAATTAGGAAGTGTTTTATGTTTAAAAAGTTAATTAAATATTTATTTAAAGATTTTTATATCTTTACAGCAGCTTACTCTAATAATGTATTTCCAGAACCATTATCTAAAGAGGAAGAAGAAAAATGTTTAGAAGAAGCTAGATTAGGTAATAGGGAAGCCAGAAATAAATTAATAGAACATAATTTAAGATTAGTAGCTCATATAGTAAAAAAATATGAACATAATAGAGAAGATAGTGATGATTTAATAAGTATCGGAACAATTGGATTAATAAAGGGAATAGATAGCTATTCAAATAAGCATAATACTAGGATAACTACTTATTGTGCCAGATGTATAGAAAATGAGATATTAATGCATTTTAGAAGTGATAAAAAAAATAGTAAAAATATATCA
>CAZYWD010000049.1:0-5557 GCA_964651795.1 uncultured Muribaculaceae bacterium | reverse complement strand
TAGTTACCAGTTGCTTCATAAACACTTATACTACCTGTTATTAGTACTTTCATTCCTTCTGTTGGAATAAATCCTAATTTTTTAGTATTCCCACTAAACATTATAGCTTTTATTACACTTTTTTCATCTTTTATTGAAAAATAAAAATGACCTGATGAATGAGCTTTAAAATTGGAAATTTCACCTTTTAAATATATATTTCTAAGGTTATCATCTGATTCAATTTTATGTTTTAAATAACGAGTTACCGCTGTAACTGTTAAATATTTATCATTCATTTTAGTCACCTACTTATTATGGTATACTTTATCTAATACTCCATTTATCATTTTTCTTACCTTATCATCACTATATACTTTAGCAAGTTCTATAGCTTCATTAATACATACTATATCTGGTGTTTCTGTATAGATAAGTTCATATATACCTATTTGTAATATTGCTTTATCTGTATTACCCAATCTATCTATTGTCCATTCTTCTAAGTACTGGTTTGCTAAAGCGTTTATTTCTTTTTGATAAGTTATTACTCCATAAACTACTTCTTTTACAAATTCATTATCTACTTCAACAACTTCTTTTATTATATCATCTACATTATATGTCATTTTATTAGCATTATAAATATTTATTTGATATAAAATTGTCATTATTTTTTTTCTTAATTCACTTCTATTTAGTTGTTCCATAATAAATCACCTTTACTAATTATAACATAATTAATTATAAATTGGTATATTTTTTCTTTAAAACAGGTATATTGTATTCTAATTCATTAGTAGTTATTGTTTTACTTGAAAAGATAATATTTTTTATTATTGCTTTTTCTAATTTACCATCATATTCTAGTTTTATATCTAAAAAACTTGGTAATGAATCATTATGAGTTTTATTGCTTAAAGTCGGAATCTTTATATTTAATTCATCACCTATATTTACTTTATATGAATGACGATGTCCATATAAATTCATAAATGGATAAAAGTCTAATCTTTTAACTTTTAATAAGCTTAAATTATGAAATAGTCCTATATATTTATTATATATATTTATATATCCTATACCATATCCAGCATTTATAAAGTCTTTTCTTTCTTTTAGACAATCTGCTATATCGTAATTGTCATAATATAGGCTATGAAAATCATGATTACCTAATAATATTATATTATTTATTGATTCATTATAAGGATAATTTTTTAATAATAAATCTAATTGTTTTTCTATACTTAATTTAGATGTTTTACCATCTATTAGATCACCTAGATTTATTATTGTTTTTATATCATTTTCTAATGCATAATCATATACTTTTTCTAGCAAATCAAATCTTTCTTCTTTAGAACCAATATGAAGATCTGATATAACTAACATTTTATATGTATTACTATCTGGCTCTATGTTAATAAACTCTCTTGTTAGTAAATTTTTATATTTTTTTATATCTTTTAATTGTTGTAATAATTCATTATTATCAATATTTAATTCTTGTTTTATTTTATCTAATGATTTATTTTCTTTTATCATATCTAAGACTGTCATATAACCACCCTAACTAAATTATATTAAATTTTATTTAAATAGTAAAGAAAAAATGACTTTATAAGTCATTAAATGATTGTATTCATAATTGTACTATATAATTTTCTTAATTCTGTTTTTGCTTTAGAATCTAGTTTTACAAAGTTTAATCTTATTTGATAACCACTATCAAATGATAATAGTATTGAAGCACTATTAGTTTCAAATAAAATAGCACCTGTAGATATAGATTTATAAGGTATCATATGTATTTTTTTTGAATTCCATAATGGATGAACATCAAAAAGAATCATTCTCTTATCAGTAAATAAAGCCTTATCTCTTTTAGTTTTATATGATTTATATATTGTTTCTTTATTACTAACATAGTCAGTAACATAACTAGGTAAATTATCATTACTTATTTCCCTATTGAAATTAAAATATTTAGTTAATTCTTTATATTTAATATATGCCATACTAATCACCTCTATTACTATAATAATTTTACCATATTATTAAAAAAAAAGGAATAGTTTATTCCCTTTTTTACATTTTATCATTACTTATCATTCTAGTTGTTCTTGTACCATTGTTGTTGATTATTTGATATTTTGCTTCATATCTACCAAAGAATATTCCATCTTTTAATACTGTATATATTACTTTAATTTCTTTTACATTAGTTACATCTACTATAGATGGCGCTAAAATATATGTATTATCATAATAAATCGTTACATTATTAATTGTTGGAATAAATCCCCAAATTCTATCTTGGATTGGATCTATACTAGCATTTGGATGAGTAACTTTTGTCCAATCTGGTACTGTTATGTTATTACATGATTTATGTCCAAAAAAATTAAAACAAACTTCTTTTTCATATGGTGTATAATCTATTGTTTCATATGTTCCAAAAGTTATTTTAAATTTACTTGATTCTTGAAATCTTTGTTCTTTAATTAAATCATCTAATTTAGTTTTATAA
Source organism: uncultured Muribaculaceae bacterium (assembly GCA_964651795.1). Classification (GTDB taxonomy): domain Bacteria; phylum Bacillota_I; class Bacilli_A; order RF39; family UBA660; genus CAJOJO01. The sequence goes on along the minus strand of CAZYWD010000049.1, from coordinate 3,045 downwards.
GTTTCTAAACTAGTATTTACATCATTAATAGTTGTTGAATTATTAATAGCTGTTTCACCTTCTAAAACTATATTATTAGCCTTAGTATCATATTCACCAGTAAAATCTAAACTATTTTTATAATTAGTTAATTTATTTATAGCATCTATTTTAGCATTTGCTAAATCCTGTTCTGATTTTAATGTATCTAATTTAGTTTTATAAGTTTCTAAACTAGTATTTACATCATTAATAGTTGTTGAATTATTAATAGCTGTTTCACCTTCTAAAACTATATTATTAGCCTTAGTATCATATTCACCAGTAAAACCTAAACTATTTTTATAATTTTTTAATTTATTTATAGCATCTATTTTAGCAGTTGCTAAATCTTGTTCTGATTTTAGATTATCTAAATCTTTTTTAGCATTTTCTAATGCATTTTCTACATTATTATTAATATTATTAGTTCCAGTTTCTACTATAGTATTAGCTCTTTCAATAAATTGATCATTAAATTTTTTTGAATTTTTATATTCGATTAATTCTTCAATAGCTTTTAATTTATCTAAATTATCTTTAGTATCTTCTAACACTTTATCAGCATCTTCAGTATTTAAAGCATTATTTATATTACTAATACCATTATTTAAAGTTTCTTTTGAAGTTGATTCTTCATCTTCTTTATCATTAAAGTTTAATTCATTATAATAGTTATTTAATTGTTCAATTAAACCTTCTTTATAACTATCTAATTCTGCTTTTAAAGCTAATTCATCTATTTCTTTTTTAGCATCTTCTAATGATTTATTAATATTTTCTGTATTAGTAGAATTATCAATATTGTCATTTCCATTATCAATAATTTCATTTAATTCTTCTAAATATTTTTCATCTAAATTTTTAGAATCTGCATACTTTTTCAATGCTTCTTTTGCTGCATTTTTAGCATCAGTTAAATCAATTATCTCTTCTTCATTATTATTGATTACTGGATTATTTGTAATTGTTGGTTGTACTGGAGCAATTACATTTTGTAAAACTGGATTGTTTACTACAACAGGTTGTGTAGCTGGTAATTCATTAACTTCCTCATTTGTAGTTTCTTCTACATTTGTTTGCTCTGGTTGATTATTACCTTTATTTACCTCTTCTTCTAGTCTTTCGTTTGGATTTGCGAAAGCATAAGTAAATAGTGCTACTATAACGAATAACGCAATTCCTAATATACCTTTTTTGTTCATTTTCTTTTCCCTCCCTAATAAAAAAGCATCTATACAAATTGTATAAATGCAACTGACTGCCATAGTTTCCCTTAGGCTCTTGAGTTTTGCGCCACTATATTTCTATAGCTTTGCCCCTTAATTCAAGTTTATATTAACATATTTGTCGAAATATGTCAATTTATGAATTTAATTTTATTTAATGGCCAAATTCTGATTGATGCTCTACCTATAATATCTTTCTTTTTAATTAGTCCAATATCACGACTATCTTCTGAATTACCACGATTATCGCCTAATACTAAGTACATATCATCTGGTATTTTATCATAGCCTAAATCTTCTAATTTAAAATCATTTGTATCAGAACTAGTAAATTCTTCTTTATAAGATTTTCCATCTACATATAGTATATTATTTTTATATTCAATATGTTCCCCAGGTAGACCAATAATCCTTTTAACAAATGTTTTTTCTTTATATTTTAGTACTACTATTTCATTATGATCTATTTTAGAAAAATTATACAAAAACTTATTTACTACAACAATATCTCCTTCAATCAAAGTATTATTCATAGATGGACCCATAATTTGTTGAAAAGATATAACATATATAACTATAAATAAAACTACTACTATTACTAGTATATATTTAAATGTATCTTTAAAAAATTCTTTTATACCTCTAAAATCCATATTATTCTCCTAAACTGTCATTAATTCAGTTTCTTTTTGTTTTGCCTTATCTTCTACTATTTTATTAAATTTATTTATTAATTCTTGTACTTCATCTTGACCTTGTTTTATTTCATCATCAGTTATTTCTAGTTTTTTAATATCGTTATTAGCATCTTGTCTAATATTTCTTAATGATATTTTTGTTTCTTCTGCTACTACTTTAGATTGTTTAACATATTCTCTTCTTGTTTCTTCAGTTAAAGCAGGAATATTTAAGATAATTACTTCACCATTATTATTAGGAGCTATTCCTAAATTAGCCTCATATATAGCTTTTTCTAAACTACCAATACTTGATCTATCAAATGGTTTAATTTGTAACATTCTAGCTTCTGGTATAGAGATGGTTGCTAATTGAATTAATGGAGTTGGTACACCATAGTATTCTACCATTATTCCATCTAACATAGAAGGATTAGCTCTACCTGCTCTAATATTAGTTAATCTCTTATCCATATTACTAATAGCACTTTCCATTCTTTCTTCTGTTTCTAATAATATTTCATCCATTGTTTATTCCTCACATTCTATTATAATTATATTATAAATTTGATTAATATTCAATGATTTTTTGCAAAAATAAAAAGATAAGATTTATTCTTATCCATTTATTTGTTTTGCTACCTCTTCAGCAAAGTTTTCTTCTCTTTTTTCCATACCTTCACCAACTTCAAAACGAATCATATTAACGATTGTTCCTCCATTGTTTTTAACATAATCAGATACAGTTTCTTTATTTTCAGCTTTTACAAATATTTGATTTTCTAAACAAACATCTTCATAGTATTTTTTAACTTTACCAACTAAGATGCTTTCAATTCTATCTTCAGGTTTTCCTTCATTTAGTAATTGTTCTTTCATAATTGCTTTTTCTTTATCTAATACATCTGTTGGAACATTTTCAGCTCTAACATACATAGGTCTCATTGCTGCAGAATGCATAGAAACTTCTTTAGCAACTTCACTACTTGCATTATCTAATAAAGTTAAAACTGCAATTTTACCACCCATATGGATATATTCACCAAATGATTCAGTATTGCTTTTAGTAATTTTACCAAATCTTCTTAATGATAATTTTTCTCCAATAGTAGCTGTTTTAG
>CAZYWD010000048.1:0-5588 GCA_964651795.1 uncultured Muribaculaceae bacterium | reverse complement strand
ACTACTGCTTCTATAGCTGTATTAATCATTTCTGATCCCATTACTAATCCTATAATTAATATAACAAATAACCATTCATTAGAACTTAATTCTAAATAAATACCACCTATTACAGCTACTAAAGTAGCAAGTAAAATTATTATCATATTATGTTCATATTTAATTGCATATACAATTCCATCTATTGCATGAACAAAACTTTTTCCATATCTTTCAATTGGAGTACCTGTATCTTTATTTCGTGATTCCGGCTTCATTTAATATTACCTCCTGCTTATCAAACATTATTTTTTCTTTTTGTTTTTCCATATGATCATAACCTAATAAATGTAAAAAACCATGGACTGCTAGAAAACAAATTTCTCTTTTAAAACTATGATTATATTCTATAGCTTGTTCTTTTGCTTTATCTAAAGATATATAAATATCTCCTAATAATCTAAATCCATCATATTTAACATCTTCATAATCTTCTAGTGCGAATGTAATTACATCTGTTGGTCTATCTATATGCCTATATTCTTTATTTAAACTATGAATATATTCATTATCTACAATTATAACATTAAATTCTATATTATCTAAATTTTCTAATTTTTGGGCTACTTCTAATACATATTTAATATCATCTAATTCTTTTATTTCTTCTTTTGTTTCATTAATTATATCAAACATTTAAACCTCCTAATACATAATAAATATAAAAACTTATTAATCCTACAATTAAAATTGTAATAATATTAAATATAATATCATTATTTAAAAATTTTGGTAATTTGTTTTTTATTTTACTTAAAATTCTATATATTAAATATCCACAGAATCCACCTAATAAATTTAATAAAATATCATCAACATCAAATACTCTACCTATTATTAGTTGGGTAATTTCTATTGTTAAGGAAGTAATTAAACTTAATATAAATACTATTCTTTTTTTATCTATTTTTAAGAAATATGAAATAAAGAAACCATATGGAATAAACATTATCATATTACCAATTACATTTCTAAAAAATAAATCTGAAAATATTTCATATCTTAATATTTCTTTAAATGGAATAAAGTTAGAAGTTGACCAACTAACATCTTGAAATGTTACGACATAGAACAATCCAATAATATATATTATAAAACCTAATTTAAATAGCTCACCATATAATGTGAATTTTTCTTTTATTTTGATTAAATATGAAATTCTAAGTGATGATAATATAACTGTTAATATAATAACCATTGGCCATATATTAGAAAGTATATTTTTTATTGTAATATCAAACATTTTATTCACCTTCTATTATTGCATAATCTGTTATATCTTCGCATACAGAGAAAAACATCTCTATTACTATTTTACTATTATTTTGTTCAACTTTCAAATTTTTTGTGTTAATTATGTATTCATTGTCATTTAGTTTACTTTTCATTTTCATTATAGCATACTCACTAGCTTTTGTAACTGCTTCATCTTTAGTTAATGATTGTTCTATATATTCAATCTTTTTATTTGTTTGTTTAATTAATGATATTGGTAAAAATAAATGTTTTAATATTGTTCTTTCTTTTGATACAACATTATAATTTTTAATCGTATTTAATTTAAAATTAAAATTTCCTAATTTGAATATATAAATATTTTTTTCTTTATCTAATATTTTTTCTTCTCTATATTTTAAAGGATATTCAACTACTGCTTTATACCAAACTTCACCATATACTTTTCCATTAGCTTCTACTGTATCTTTTATATTTTCATTAAAATAAATATTACCACTTATTATGACATCACCTTTTTTTACATAATCATTTTTATATTTTAATATCTCTCCTTTAGTACTAGTAATAGACATAATAATTGCATCTTTTTTAGCAACTACATTTCTTTTTATATCAGTACTTTTTATATTATTTATTTTTCGCATCTCTACTCTAACTATACATTTAGTACCACTATTTTCTATTTCTAGCCATTCTATTTTATCTTTATATTTTTCTAATATTTTTGTTTTTACTTTTGTTATATATTTATAATTTTTTTTAAGTGAATATACTTTTATATCATTTTCTCTTAATTCATTTAATAATAATTCTCTTAAATTTTTATCATTATGAATTATATTAATAGAAAATATTGTATTACTTAAATATAATATAAATAAAAAACTTATTATTATAGATATAATTATATATTTATATTTTTTTATTATTTGTTTTAATTTATCTATACCGTAAACTTCTACTACTTCTATTTCATAGATGGTTTTTAATTCCATTACTCTATCTATATTTGTTTTTTTTATTTGAGCAAATATTTCATTATATTTTATATATTCTATTTTTAATAATTCAATATTAAATGATATTAATCTTTTTAAGAACCTCTCAATATTTTTTCCTTTTATTTTTATCTTAACAGTATTATTCATTATTATTCATCTCAATCAATTTTATTTTTCCTTCAATTAATATTTCATCTTTTAATAATCTAGTTACTATTAAGTTATTACCACTTATAATCACTCTACCTCTATTATGTCTTACTATTATTTTGTTAGAATCAAAATGATCTATTTCTTCATAATTTACTATGTTTACTTTATTGTTAACTATATTAATTCTAAAATCTGTTTCTAATATATAAGTCCTTAATTTATTAATATCCATTAATATCACCTATATAATTTTATTGTGATTATTTATAAATATGAAAAAAAGGACTTATTTGTCCTTCATTGCTTTAAACATTTTTTTCCATAAGTCTTTTGAAGAGTAATTTAATATACCTACTTTATAAATTCTTAAACCATATTTAATTAATAAGTAAATTGTTATTATTGTAAGTATAATTGAAATAATTACATCTATTATACCTATTTGACCTGTTACTAAGAGTGATGGCGATAATATAGCTGAAATAAGTGGTACATAAGATAATATTCTTATGAAAAGTGCTCCTTTAAATACTCCTGCCATCATAGCTAGATAATAACCAATTAATGAAATAATCATTATTGGTGTTTGTAATTGACTAAAATCTTCAGCATTTGTAGTCATACTTGCTAATATTCCTGCAAGTAATGAATAAGCAACAAATGTAAGTAGCATTAATACTAAAGTAAGTGGAATTATATAGATCAATTTTGAAGCAAATTCTGTTTGCATAATTGAATCAAATATTGTAGACATTTCTCCACCTAAACTATTAAATAGACTACCTGTACCTAGCAGATTTCTAATAAATAATCCTAGTCCTCCATATATAAGTAATAATAAACCTTGTAGTATTACAAAAGTATTACCTGATATTACTTTTGAGAAAAAATGAACTTTTGGTGAGACATTTGAAATTATAATTTCCATACCCCTTGTTGTTTTTTCATCATTAACTTCCATACCAATCATTTGAACTAAGAAAATTGTTAACATAAAGAATGGAATAATTATAACAGGAAATACTGTTGACATTATTGTATCCATACTTTCATCTTCTGATTTTTTATCTTCATCTAATATAATTCTATTAATTTCTACACCGGCTGTAATTTTACTTAGTTCAGCTGGATCTATATTAGTTTGTGACATTGCTACAACTGTTTTTGCTTGATTTATAGATTGATATAATACTTGATAATTAATTGTATCAATATATCCATCTGATACTAATGAAGCATCTAAGACATTTGTTTCACTTGGATTAATAACAAATAATATTATTTTTCCATCTTCTTCTATTTCTTTTTTAGCATCTTCTTCTGTTTTTTCATATTTAATTACATCAAAAGTGCTTTCATCTCCTGATACTGTTTTACTTGTATTATTAATTTGTTCTTTTAATGTATCAAAAGTATATTCAGTGTTATCTATTACATATACTTTTGTTAATTCATTAAAATCTCCACCAAAGAATTTAATGACACTATCAATATTCATAATACCAATTACAACGATTGCTAGTAAGAGATTAACTATTTTGAAAGTTTTTGTATTTATTTTTCTTTTTAGTGAAACTTTAGTTAAAAACCATAACTTATTTCTCATAACTTTCACCTACCTTAGCAACAAATATTTCATTTAATGTTGGTTCTTCTACAACAAATTTAGTAATGTTTTTATCTTTGTTGATTTTTTTAAATACATCATTAACAATATCAGATGATTCTATTTTAACTTCGAATTCATCAGCTTTTTCTATTACTTCTAAAACTCCTTTAACACTTTCTAGTTCTTTTTTTGTAACTTCACCTTTTATAAATATATTTTTCTTTCTAAATTGTTCTTTTATGTCCTTTAAATATCCTTCTAAAACTGTTTTACCTTTTAAAATAATTACTAGTTTTTTACAGAATAATTCAACATGTTCCATTCTATGTGATGAGAATATAATTATTGAACCATTTTTAGACATTTCAACTATTTCTTCTTTGAATAATTCAACATTAAATGGATCTAGTCCACTAAATGGTTCATCACAAATTAATAGTTTTGGTTCATTTATTATAGCCATTATAAATTGGATTTTTTGTTGATTACCTTTTGATAATTCTTTTATTTTTTTATCAATATAATCTGCTACTCCAAATTTATCTAATAGATATGTTAATCTTTCTATTATTCTTTTTTCACTCATACCTTTAAGTGTTCCATAATAGATTGCTTGTTCTCTAACTGTTAGTTTAACTAATAAACTTCTTTCTTCAGTTAGAAATCCAATTGTGTCAGTTACACTATAATCTATTGGTTTACCATCTAAAAGGATTGTTCCTTCTGTCATATCCAAAAGTCCCATAATCATTCTAAATGTTGTTGTTTTTCCTGCTCCATTTACTCCTAATAAGCCAAATATTTCACCCGGTTTAACTGTAAAAGATAAATTATCTACAGCTTTAAAATCGCCATAATATTTAGTTACATTTTTTACCTCTAACATATTATCTCTCCTATCATAATTTACTGTTTTTATTTAATTAATATATTTTTCACCATTACCTTTATATAAAGCAACTATTGTAAATAGTTCTAAATATAAAATCATTACTAATAACATTATCCATCCAACTATTGGAACTATTAAACACAGAATCCACACATAAGGATTGTCATATATTGATTTACCAGTTACTTCTAAATTGGAAGCCACTTTAACAGTTATTTGAACTGTAAAAACTAACATCATTACAAATACTGGAAATATCAAACATAATGTTCCAAATACCCAATATTGCCATTTAGTATACCATGCATTTTTATCGTATACTTTCATAAAATAAGCTAATATAAATGTAAATATTCCTTGTGATAAAATACTTAATATTAAACATACTAGCCAGTTTTCTTTTTTTAATAATCCCATAGTTCCTCCTATTTAATCTTTTCTTTTAATTCATATAATTTATTTAATGCATCTAATGGTGTTAAATTAAGAACATCTAATTCTTTTATTTCATTTTCTATTAAACTTTCTTGTTTTACTGGTTCATCAAATACTAATGATTGTTGAATTACTTTATCTCGTTTTTGTTCCTTATTTTCATAAACTTTTAATATTTCATCGGCTCTTTTAATTAAAGAATCTGGTAGACTAGCTAATT
>CAZYWD010000047.1:0-5628 GCA_964651795.1 uncultured Muribaculaceae bacterium | reverse complement strand
CTTTATAGTGCTCAAACAGCTTATAATAAATTAATAAATAGAATTAAATTAATAAAAAAAGATAATTCAATAATAAGTAGTAAATTATTAGAAGAATACCAAGAAAAATTCAAAAATGCATTAGAAAATGATTTGAATACCGCTCAAGCTTTAACAATCCTTTATGATGCAATAAAAGATGATAAATTAAACAATAACACCAAATTAGAAATTATAAAAGATATTGATAGTGTCTTATCATTAAGCTTAATTCAAGAAGAAGTAATTTTAGATCAAGATATGCTTGATAAAATTAATACTATGATTGAAAAAAGAAAAGAAGCTAAATTAAATAGAGATTTTGAATTAGCTGATCAAATTAGAAATGATTTATTAGAAGAGGGTATATTAATAAAAGATACTAGGGAAGGGACAACATTTGAAGTGTTGTAAGGTGAAATATGAATTTATACACAATGCAATATGAAGATTTATTAACAATGATTTGTTTTATAACAGGAATAGTTGTTGTTTTATATGCACAATTTAGAATTAATTCAAGTTATTCAAAATATAAAAAAATAAGTAATAACAAAAGAATAACAGGTAGTGAAGTAGCTAGAATGATTTTAGATAAAAATGGATTAGATAAAATATATGTAGTTGAAACTAAGGGAACATTAACAGATCATTATGATCCAACTAGAAAAGTAATTAAACTATCAAAAGATATATTTGATGGTGACTCTATAGCATCTATTGCAGTAGCAGCTCATGAATGTGGTCATGCTATTCAAGATAAAGATGGATATAAATTTATGAGAATAAGATCAATGTTAGTACCATTTGTTAATCTTGTATCATATTTAGGTTATTTTGGAATTATAATTGGACTTTTAGCTGGTATAAGTGGTTATTTAATGATAGGTATATTAGTATTACTTGCTACTATATTATTTCAGTTAGTAACGCTTCCAGTTGAATTTGATGCTTCTAAAAGAGCTAAACAACAATTAATAGAATTAAATATAACTGATAGTAATGAATCTGATGGAGTAGCAAGTGTTTTAAAAGCAGCAGCCTTAACATATGTTGCTTCACTTATATCATCATTACTTAACTTATTAAGGCTAGTACTTATGTTTAATAGAAGAGATTAAAACTCTTCTTTTCTTTACATTTATTGACAAAATATGGTATAATTTATACAAGATAATGGTGATAATATGAATATAGAAAATTTAAAAATAAATTTAAATCAATATTTTAACTATATTAAAACTGTTTTTTTGCGCGATTATTCTAAATATATGAATGAAGAAAAAATAAAAAAAATATCTGAATTAAATGATATATTTAAAATAGATGATGAAAGTAAATTCAAAATATATGTTTCAGATAAAATAAATATATGTTTAAATATTGAAGATTTTATAGATGATAATAGATTAAATAATGATGCTGATTTGAAAGATATATCTATTGATGGCAGAATATATGTGAAATTTCTAATTGACAATAAAAATGATATTGAAAGATTAATATTAAGTATAATATTAAAACCTATAATAACATATTTAGTAGGCAAAAATGATAATGTTATTTATATGGGGATAATTGATGCAATAGTAAATAATTTTGAAAGTAAATATAACATTACTTATAAAAAACCTTATGAATCTAAAGAATTAGAAATAATTGAAATATTAAAAAATATAACAGGAGAAACAGTTATATATAAAGCAGTATTAAATAATGACATTAGTATATTAGAGAGTGCTTATGATTTAGTAGCTGATGAATCAAATGAAGAATTTAATGAATTATATAAAAGTTTAAATAATGAATATCAAATATATACTAAAAGAATTGGAAAAGTATATTATTCTGATACTTTGTATGATTATCAAAGCATTAGTTATAAAAAAGAAAAAGATGTGTTAAATAAAATAATAGAAAATAAATTTAAAAAAGATGATACAAAAAGAGATAGATTTTTATCAATCAAAAAATGTATTGAAAACTTAAAAAAACATTTAATAATATTTGGTAATGAAGAAAGATTATTATTAGATAATTCAGAAATAGAAATAAATAATTTAATAAATCAAATAGGAATAAATGAAGATAATTTAGATAATTACTATTTAAGAGCTCTTGATATTGAAAATAAACTTATGCCATTAACTGAAAAAGTTTGGATTAAACAATTAACACATCCAGTTTCTTATCAAGAAGGTTCACAATTTTGCTTTCTAATAGGTGATAAAAATAATCAAACAATTACTGAATCAAAATTGATAACAGATAAACATTTAAAAAATGTAAATAATAAATTAAAATATAATTATGGTTTTATTTATAAAATGAGTGATAATATTATATATTCTTCAAGTAAAGATATTTTAGTAAAAGAAGTTAGTAGTGAAACCACTAGTGATAATTTAATTGATTATAATGGTATAAAAATTGAAATAGATAATCAAAAAGATTCAAAATTATTAACTCCTGAAGTATTAATGAGAGAAGATATTAAAAATAGGGATAGTGGTAAAGTATTATTATATAATCCTAGTGTAATAGGAATATTTGTAATATATGATAATGAATTTAATCCTGATTATAAAAAAGCATTAGAATTAAGTGAAAATATGGAATTACCACTTGTAAAAATAAATAGAAATTTATATCAAGTAAAAGAAGAACAAAAAAAAGAAATAGAAATAAAAGAACCTATAAGAAAACAAAAGCAACATATAGAAAAGAAAACAAAAATAAGTGAAAAATTAAAATTATTTAAAAATAATATTCTATATGACGAAGAAGAATTAGAAGAATTTAAAAAAGCCATATAATATTACTAATATCGACATCTAAATTTATTATAATGAATTTAGGTGATTGATATGAATAGATATTATTTATTTATAATAAGAAAAGATTATATGAGGTTGTATCGTAATAAGTCATATGTTTTATATAAAGTGTTAGAAAATTTATATACTACATATGATTTTTCTTATGGCATAAATATATATAAACAATTATGTAATAAAATATCTGTTAAATTACTTAACAGTTATATAAAAGATAGATTAAAACATAAAAAAATAAATAATATAATTAAATTAGAAAGTAATAAAGAAAAAACCTATGTAGAAATTAAATACTCTTGTATAGTTGTTTATACAAATACTAAAAAATCAAATATATTTAAAATATTTAATATTTATAATAGAAACATATTTGTATGTGATTTTAAAAATAAAGATTACTTTTGGTTAAATAATTATTTAAAAGATAGGTAAATATAATGAATTAAAACATATACTAGTATAGGTGATAATATGGATAAACTTAGTGACTTTAAAGAGTTTGTTAGAACTAATCCATCCTTAGTAAAATATGTTAGAAATGATGAAATGACTTGGCAAAAGTTTTATGAATTATATGATTTATATGGAAAAGATAATGCTATATGGAATGATTATTTAGGTAAAAAAGAAACTATTAGTAATAGTGCGAAAGCAATAGGATTTACTGATATATTAGGTTGGATTAAAACAATAGATTTGGATTCTTTTCAGGAAAATATAAATAGTATTCAAAGGGTAGTGGGAGTACTTCAAGATTTTGGTACTAAAGATACTAAAACAACAGATTATAAACCACGACCTATCTATAAACATTTTGAGGATTAATGACACTAGATATTCAATATAATTTAAAAAGTAATCCAAACTATATAAAATATTTAAGAGAAAACTCTAATTGGTATAAAATATTAAATAGAGATCCCGCTAGTTTCAAGTTATTTATTCAAGAAGTAAAACAAAATTATAGGTTAAAACCAACTGATAGAATATCAAAAGCCTTAGAAACAATTGAATTATTACAAAATGTTTTATCAACACTTAAATAATATGGTATAATTTTATTGGTGATATTATGCGTGTAATAAGTGGTAAATATAAAGGTAAATATTTAAATGGATTTGATATTGATGGAACTAGACCAACAATGGATAGGGTAAAAGAATCTTTATTTGGTATTATTCAAAATAAATTAAATGATAGTATTTGCCTAGATTTATTTGCTGGTAGTGGTTCACTTGGAATAGAAGCATTAAGTAATGGTAGTAAGGTTTGCTACTTTGTTGATAAAAACCCTAAAATATTAAAAATATTAGAAAGTAATTTAGAAAAAATAGAAAATAGTATAATCATAAAAAAAGATTATAAAGAGGCTCTAAAAACATTTAATACTAAATTTGATATAATCTTTTTAGATCCACCATATAGTGATAATTTAATAACTCCATCAATCAATTTAATATTAGAAAATAATTTATTAAATGATTCTGGTTTAATAGTTTGTGAATATGAAAAAGAAATAATAAAATGTGATTTAGAAGTAATTAAAGAAAAAAATTATGGTTCTAAAAATATAATTATATACAAAAAATGAGTTAATACAACTCATTTTTTAATTGTTCAATATTTTCATTAAATAATGAAATATAATCATCATTATTTTCTCTTTCTTCATCTGTTAAATTAGCAATTGTTTTAAGTTCTAATACTTCAAGTTTATAATCATTTACTAATCCTGTAACAGTACTATTCAAATTATCTTTATTAGTAGTGAATACATAATTAACACTTTCAGTTTCTATAGCTAATCTAGCATCAGCTACAATTTTATCAGTTAAGGTAATTCCTTCTTCTAAAGATATAACCTTAAATCCATATTTAGTTAAAAAACTAAATGAATTTTTATCAACTATGATAGTAGCATTATTAGCGCCTTCACTTAATAATTTTAATCTAGCATCAATATTAGAAATTTCCACTTTAAGATTTTTATAATTTTCTTCTATTTCATTTTTTAAATAATGATTTTCAATGTATTCAGATAAACCATCTTTAATATTAAGTGCCATCATTAAGAAATTAGATGGATCTAACCATAATTCTTCTTCTGAATAAGAAAATTCCATTGTGCTAGCAGCATCTATAATCATTAAATTTTTATTATTTTTAAACATAGCTGATACATAATCTTTTTCTTTAGATAAACCATCAAATATATACATATTACCTTTACTATAATCTTTTATTTGTTTAGTAGTCAATTCATAAGTATTTATATTTACATCATCTGGAAATATACTAGTAATTTTACTATGTTCACCATATAATTTATTAGTTATATATTCAATTGGATAAACTGTTGTATAAATTTCTATTCCATCCAGACTATCTTTTTTAAAACATCCTGTTAATAAAAATACAAGGAATAAGACTGGTATTAATTTTTTCATTTTTTACATCCTTTCACTGGTACAGGATCATATCCTTTAGTCCCTATTGGGTTGCACCTTAATATTCTTTTAATTGTTAGAAATGATCCTTTAATAGATCCATAAGTTTCAATAGCTTCAATACCATAATTAGAACAAGTTGGTATATGTCTACATGAATTATGAAAATTTCCAGGAATTTTCTGATATAGTCTAATTAAACCTATTAATATTTTTTTCATATATTAATTATACTAAAAATATATAAATTTGTAAATTAAAGATTTTAAAATATTTTAAATGTGTTATAATGTTTATGGTGATAGTATGAATTATCTAGAAAAATT
>CAZYWD010000046.1:0-5646 GCA_964651795.1 uncultured Muribaculaceae bacterium | reverse complement strand
TCATTTAAATATTCTTTTTCTTCTGCACAATGAGGACAAGTACTACTATAAAATAAATGTATAGTTATTTCTTTCGCACTTACACCTGCTAACATTAAGAAAAATAATATTAAACCATATATTATTTTTTTCATATTATTCACCTATTATATCTAATATTTCTTTTTTAGTTTTTTCACCAATTATTCTAGTTATTTCTTCATTATTTTTAAGTACTATAATAACTGGTAAAATATTTCCTACATTATATTTTTTAATTATTTCTTCATCTTGATCATAATCATATTCTTCGTATTCATAATTTGTTTTTATTTCATCCCATATTTTTTTAGTTATAATACAACTAACACACCATATAGAACTTATTCTTATTAATTTCATAAAATCACCTAATATTTAATTTATTATAACACTCATTAAAAGCATTTAAAAATTTATCTATTTCTTCACTAGTAGTTAAACCAGATAAACTTATTCTTACACTATGACTTGCTTGTAATTCATCCTTTGTTACTTCTAACACTGATTTACTTACTTGATTATTTGATGAACATGCTGATTGAGTAGATATATATATATCATATTCTTCTAAAGCATGTTGTAATGTTTCCGGTTTAATATTAAGTATACTTATATTTAAAATATGTGGGATAGAATATTTATTACTATTTATTGTAACATTTTTATATTTTTTCAAGTTTTTTCTTATTATTTCATTTAATTCTTTTACATGTTCATAATAAATATCTATTTTTTCATCTATTAATCTTAATGATTTAGAAAGTGATGCTATTAAAGGTAAAGCTGGAGTACCACTTCTATATTTTGTAGTACTTTTACCACCATGAATTAATGGTTCCATTAAGATATTTTTTTTCTTAATTAAAACACCAATTCCTTTTGGACCATAAAATTTATGAGCAGCAAAACTAATTAAATCTACATTACTATAATCTATTTTTACTTTTCCTATAGCTTGGGTAGCATCTACATGGAAGTAACAGTTATAGTTTTTTAAAAGGAGTGCTAACTCTTCAATATTTTGTTTAACACCTGTTTCAGAGTTAACTGCTCCTATTGTTACTAATATTGTATCATCTCTTAGTAATTCTTTTAAATTATCTATATCAACCAATCCATATTCATTAGTTTTTACTATATCTACTTCAAATCCTTGTTGTTGTAAATAACCAATTGGACCATAAATTGATGAATGTTCTAAGTTAGTAGTGATAATATGCATACCACTTCTTTGATTTCTTAAAGCAACCCCTTTTATAGCTAGATTATTTGATTCACTTGAACAACTTGTATATATTATTTCTTCATCATTTAGTTTTAATATTTTTCTTATTTGTTCTGTTGCCTCTAATTCTAATTTTTTAGCTTCTACACCTAATTTATGTAATGAATTAGGATTACCAATAAATTCTGTACTTACTTTATTATATGTATCTAGTACTTTTTTATCGATTGGAGTAGTTGCTGAATAATCTAAATATATCATACTTATCACCTATTAAAATTATATCATTTTATTGTGAAAATTAAAAGAAAAAATCAGTTATTACTGACTTATATTATATTCTTTACTTTTTTGTTCTAGTAAAATAAAATTACAACATCTATCCATTATTTTTTTCGGAAGTCTATTATTTATATATAAATTATATAATTTATAAGATTTATTTTTTACTTGATCATAATTTTTATTTAACCATTTTAATTGTTCTTTTAACATTTTTTGATATTTTATTTCATCCAAATCATTTATTTTTTTATTCAAATCGATTAATTCATAATTTTCATTATTAAGAGGAATCATATTATTAAAATTCACGGCTCCTAATTCACCATTTTTAATTTTGAAAAAATCTAGTGTATTTTTCATATTTTTATGTTTTTTCTTTGGACTACTAAGTGGTGCGAAATATTGATAATTATTAACTTTAAATAAAATACCAACAAATGGTCTTAATTGTTTTTCATTAAAATTATAAGTTACTCTATTATCGAATTTTCTTAAATAATCACAATATTTTGAATCAACACATACTATTTTAAAATTGAATATCATAGAATTCACCTCCTATATAAATTATATAATGCAAACATTTGTTTGTCAATAAAATTAAAAAAAGATTAGAGTTAAGTCTCTAATCACTTTTTTATATTCCACTTTATTGGCTGGAATCACCGCTTTTTTAAGTTCCATTTATTGGCTGGAATCACCGCTTTTTTAAATCCCAATTTATACGGCTGGAATCACCGCTTTTTTTATGCACTTATGTGCTTTTATATTATATGCATTTTGCACAACATAATTACTTATGCATCATTAATTTATCATTTTTTTTAATAAATGTCAAATTATATAAACATTTTCCATGGTTTTATTTTTGTATTATTTTTTTCATATACTTTATATATAGCAAGTATTTTATTTTCTTTATTTATAAACATTATAATATCACTATCATATCTATTTTCTAAAATGCTTCCATTTTTTATTCTACCTTCTAAATATTCATCTACATCTACTTTTGGTAAATTTAATACATCTTCAATAGGTATTAATTTATAATTATTATTTTTTATATCTTCTAAAGTATTAGTATTTTTAATATCAAATTTACCTTGTTTAGTTCTAATTAAGTTAGACATTACACCTATTATATTAAGTTCATTACATATATCATTTATTAAACTTCTAATATATGTTCCTTTACTAACTGAACATCTTATTTTAAATGTATTTTTATTAAATTCTAATAATTCTAATTCTTTAATTGTTACTTCTTTTTTAGGTAAAACAACATCTTCATTATTTCTAGCATATTCATATAATTTTTTACCATTTACTTTAACTGCTGAATATATAGGAACCTCTTGCATATATGTTTTAATCATATTATTTAATACTTTTTCTAATTGTTTTTTAGTAATACTATTTTTTCTTTCTTCTAATATATTACCAGTAATATCTAAAGTATCAGTTTTAATTCCTAATGTAATTTCTGCAATATATTCTTTATAAGTAGATGTTAATAATTCTGATATTTTAGTAGATTCACCTACACATATAACAAGTACTCCAGTAGCAAGTGGATCAAGTGTTCCTGTATGTCCTACTTTTTTGGTATGTAATTCTTTTCCTATAATATTTACTATATCTCTACTAGTATAGTCTTTTTCTTTGTTTATTAATATTATTCCATTCATAATATCACCTATTAAATTATACTATAAATAAAAAAGAAAAGATATTCTTTTCTATAATTTATAATCAAATTCAAAATCTAAGATTCTAACATTGTCACCATCTTCAGCACCTAATTCTCTTAATTTTTCATCAATTCCCATTTTTCTTAATTTGTTAGCAAATCTATTAGCTGCCTCTTCTGTTGTAAATCTAGTCATTTTAAGTAATTTTTCTACATCTTTGCCTTTAATTACCCAAGTATCATTATCTTTAGTAATAGTAAATGGTTGTTCTTTTTTGAATTTATACAAAATATGACTTTCAAATTTTTCTTCTTCATATAAAGGTTCTTTTTCTATTTTATCTAGCATATTAGATAATTCTATTAATACATCTTGTATACCCTCATTATTCATTGCAGATATTGGATATACTTTGACATTTACTTTAGATTTGAATTTTTCTAAATTTTCTTTAGATGATTCCATATCCATTTTATTAGCAACTACTATTTGTGGTTTTTCTATTAATTTTTTATCAAAATTTTCTAGTTCATTATTAATTGTTATATAGTCTTCATAAGGGTCTCTTCCTTCTAATCCACTCATATCAATAATATGAGCAATTACTCTTGTTCTTTCAATATGTTTTAGGAATTTATCTCCTAATCCTTCTCCTAGAGAAGCTCCTTTAATTAAACCTGGTAAGTCAGCTACTACAAATGATTTATTTTCATTTACTCTTACTACACCTAAATTAGGATTTAATGTAGTAAAATGATATGCTGCTATTTTAGGTTTAGAAGCAGATATTTTAGATATTAAAGTTGATTTACCGACACTTGGCATTCCAACTAGTCCAACATCAGCTAACAATTTTAATTCAACTTTTACCTTTTTATATTCTCCTGGTTCTCCATTTTCGGCATAAGATGGAGCTGGATTGCTTCTAGTAGCAAAAGCCATATTTCCACGACCTCCTCTACCTCCAAAAGCAACTACTACTTGGTCATCTTTTTTAGTTAAATCAGCTATTATCAAATTAGTATCAGTATCAGTTATTACTGTTCCAAGTGGTACTCTAACTATTACATCAGTAGCATTTCTACCATGTTTAGCTTTTCCTTCTCCATTAACACCTTTATTACCTTTTATAGCTTTTTGGTATCTTAAATCAATAAGTGTATTTAATCCTTCATCAACTTTAAAGATAATATCAGATCCCTTACCCCCATTACCACCAAAAGGGCCACCCATTGGAATATATTTTTCTCTTCTAAATGCCATGCATCCATTACCACCATCACCGGCAAATAAATCTATTATTACCTCATCTATAAACATAGTATCACTCATTTCTAATAGTTATTATACACGATTTTTAGCTAAAAAGATAGATTGTAATATATGTTCTAAATAAGTTTTATCTTCTATTCTATTTATTCCAAAGCATTTTTTACCTAAATCTTTAAAAGATGCTCCTGAATGATATAAAATACTATTATCTATTATTATAAATCTGTCATGGAAATTATCTTTATTTATTATTTCTATATTGTTATATTGTTTTTGATATTTTTTTATTAATGTATCATTTATATTTTTAGTTACTATTTTTATACTTACTTTTATATTTTTCGAGATATCAAATAATTCTTTACTAGCAAAATTGTCTATTATAATTATTTCTTTTTTAGCCTTATTTAATATATCTATAAGTAAACTATATGCATCATATATCTCTCCTTCAAAGAATATATGATTATTTTTAGTTTTAAATTGATTAAATAATGTTTCAAATTTATCATCATGATCTATTATTTTAGTATCATAAAACAACATTTTTCTTTCAATATTATTTATTCTATTATTTTCTATTAATAAATAATTTTTCATCTTTACAAAGGCATCCATTATTCTTATACTTACTTCAGTAGCAATATCAGTTTTAAGTATAGTTGCTAACATTGCAATACCTTGTTCGGTAAATACTCTCGGATTTTTGTATTTACCACCACGAGTTTCATTTTTTTGGTCGAAAATTTCGACTAAAAAATTACTTTCTTCATTTGTTAATTTAAATGAAAATCTTTCTGGAAATTTTTTAGGGTTATTCTTTACTGCTTCATTAATTCTTTTTGTTTCTGTATTGTAAAGCCTTGCTAAATCAGAATCCAACATTACTTGTTTGCCTCTTATTTCATATATCATATTTTCTATTTCTTCTTTAATAATTATATCATTCATTTTAATCACCTTTTATCTTGTTAATAATTCTTTCTAAGTATTCTTTATCTTCAATTTTGTTTATAGAAAAACATTTTTTACCTAAATCTTTAAAAGATGCACCTGAATGATATAAAATACTATTGTCTATTATTATAAATCTATCATGGAAATTATCTTTATTTATTATTTCTATATTGTTATATTGTTTTTGATATT
>CAZYWD010000045.1:0-5797 GCA_964651795.1 uncultured Muribaculaceae bacterium | reverse complement strand
ATCACCAAAAACAATATAACATATTATTGACAAATAATCAAAATAAATATATGATGGTTATAGGTGAAGAATATGAATAAAAAAGGTCAAGCATTAGTTGAATATCTACTTATTATAGCTGTAGTAAGTGTTGTAGCAGTTAGTGTTATTAGTTTACTTGGTGGATACTTAAAAGATGCTATGACAAAATCTTCTTGTAATCTTGTTGATAAAGTTTATGTAGAAGGTACAAAACCAGGAGAAGGAACTTGTGAAGAAAAATGACATTAGTGTCATTTTTTCTTGTTTATATGGCTTATTTTTGGTATAATTTTAATAAGGTAGAGTGTGATAATATGAATAAAAAAGGTCAAGCACTAGTAGAATTTATAATTTTACTACCAATATTTTTATTACTAATAACAATCCTATATGATATAGGTAATATTTTTTATAATAAATTAAATTTACAAAAAGATTTAGATACAGTAAAAGATTTATATAAACAAAATAATACCTTAAAAATAGAAGAATATATAAGTGAAAAAGATTATGAAATTTTATATAGTTCTGATGATGATTTAACAACAATAACATTAGAAAAAAAGCTAGACGTTATTGGAATTATATTAGAAGATCCATTTAAAATAAAAGAATCTATCACAATAGTAAAAGAGGGATAAAATGGCACTTAAAAAGGGGAAAATAATATTTGTTACATCTGTAAAAGGTGGGACAGGTAAAACTAATTTTTTGCTTAATCTAGCTGGTACCTATTCAAATATGAATAAAAAAGTATTAATTCTAGATTTAGATTTATATTCAAGTACTATTAATTTTTCTTTAAACTTAGAAACAGATAAAGATTTATTCAAATTAGTAGATGATTTAAACAATAATAATTTTAGTGATATAAATAATTATATATATAATTATAATGAAAATATTAGTATTATGGCTTCACCAAAAGATCCTAGAAGTTCTAATAAAATAAATGTTAATTATATAGATATAATAATTGGTAAAGTAAAAAACACTTACGATGTTATATTAATAGATTCAAATTATTTTCTAAATGATATTAATTTAAATACAATGGATCAAAGTGATATGATTTTATATATTATTAATAATGAGCCAATATGTATAAAAAATATGAAAAATATGATTACAATATTTAAAAATATTAAAAAAACAAATTATAAAATAATATTAAATAATTCAAGTAATAAGAATAAAAATTATTACACAAATTGTGATATAAATTTTATATTAGATAAAACAATTGATTATATTATTCCAAGTAATTTATTTAATAAAAACATTGATAAAAATATAATTGATGGAAACATAGAAACAATAAAAAAACCAATAAAAATATATAATAAAATAGCTGAAAATTTAATAAAGGGTGATTAGATGAAAAAATTAGTAGAAGAATTTAAAGTAGAAACTAAACAAAATATAGTTAAAGATTATGATACATTTAAAAATAAAGAATTATTAGATGAATTAAGAAATAAAATTATTTCTAATTTAATAGATAGTAAACAAGAACATACAGGTTCAATAAATGACTATTTAAAAAAAGAAATATCTTCTACTTTAGAACCTTACGATTTATCTAATATTGAAAGAAGCTATATATATAATTTAATTGAAAATGAAGTATTAGGATATGGTCCTATTACTGAATTATTAGAAGATCCATTGATAACTGAAATAATGGTTAATGGTGCGAATGAAATCTATATTGAAATAGATGGAAAAATAATTAAAGATGATACAATATCATTTATTAATGATAATCATATTATTAGAACAATTAGTAGATTAATAAAAGAAGTAGGTAGAACAATTGATGAAATAAATCCTATGGTAGATGCTAGACTTAAAGATGGCTCAAGATTAAATGCTATAATACCACCTTTATCAGTTAAAGGACCAGTTTTAACAATTAGAAAATTTAAAACAGAATTAGATAGTATTGATGATTTACTTAGAAATGGTACATTAACTCCTTATATGGCAAGATTTTTAGAATCAGCTGTTAAAGCTAAACTAAATATTATCATAGAAGGTGGGACAGGTACAGGTAAAACATCTTTATTAAATGTGTTATCATCTTTTATAAATGAAGATGAAAGAATAATAACTATTGAAGATGCAGCTGAATTAAAATTAGAACAAGAACATGTAATATCATTAGAAACAAGGACAACAAATTATCAAAATGATTCCGAAATAACTATTAGAGATTTAGTTAGAAACTCTTTAAGAATGCGACCTGATAGAATAATTGTTGGTGAAGTAAGAGGTAGTGAAGCATTTGATATGATGCAAGCTATGAATACAGGACATACTGGTAGTATGACTACAATGCATGCTAATACACCAATTGATGCAATGAATAGATTAGAAACAATGATTCTTATGGCTGGTATGGAAATACCTATAAGTGCTATAAGAGAATATACTACAAATGCTATTGATATAGTAGTTGAAATTGAAAGACTAAATGATGGTAGAAGAAAAATAACTAATATATCAGAAGTAGTAGGACTTAAAGATGATCAAATTGAATTAAAAGAAATATTTACATTCAAACAAAAAGGAATGTTAGATAATGGATTAGTTGATGGAGAATTCTTAATGCATAAAAGAAAACCTAATGTATTAAAGAAAATGTCAGAAAAAGGTATAGATGATTTAAAAGATATATTTGGATAGGAGGCAGTTATGGATACTTTAAGATATATTGAATTATTTTTATTAATTACATTATTGATACTGATTTATATATTTTTTAAAAGTATCAAAAAGTCAGATAGACTATCTAAATATACAGTTGAAGAATTAAGTAATACTGAAATAAATAAAAATACATTTTTAAAAGAAATAGCTAATATATTAAATAAAACAATATTAAAAAATCATAGTCAAAAATTTAATAAATATATTCCAATGTATTATCCAAATATAGAAGATGCTATGGAATTATATAGTACTAAAATAATATCTAGTTTATTATTTCTAATTAGTGGAATTATATATATGCTATTTAATAGTAAATTATTGTCTACTAGTGAAATAATATTAACTATGGTAATAGGTTATTTTATCCCAAATATAATATTTTATATTAAATATAAGTTGTTTAGAAAAAAATTGGAAAATGATTTTTTGAAGGCTATTGTTACTATGAATAATGCCTTTAAATCAGGTAAAAATATTTATGGAGCAATCGATGCTGTTAGTGAAGAATTAGATGGAGTAATGGCTAATGAATTTAGTAGAATGTCATTAGAGTTATCGTTTGGACTTGATATAGAAATAGTATTTAAAAGATTTTCAGATAGAATGAATATTAAAGAAATAAATTATCTAACTTCAACTTTAACTATTTTAAGCAAAACAGGTGGTAATATAGTTAGAGTGTTTGATTCTATAGAAAAATCATTATATAATAAAAAAGAATTAAAACTAGAATTAGCAACCTTAACAGCAGGATCTAAAATAATTATTTATACAGTTAGTATAGTTCCAGTTTTATTTATTTTATTTATTAATTTAGTAAATCAAGATTACTTTAAACCATTTTTTACAACATATATAGGATTTTCACTTATGGTTATAGTAATTACAATTTATCTAATTTATATTTTTTCGATTAGAAAAATATTGAAAGTAGGTAATGATTTATGATGTTAGATACAATAAAAAAATATGATAAAAGATTTAAACAAGCTGGATTAAAAGTTAAAGCAAGAAGATTTGTATTAACCTATTATTTAACTTTAATTTTATTATTTATATTTATATTAGTTAATTTTAAATTGGGCTATATATTAGGACCAGTATTAACTATTTTATATTATTATTTGATTCAAATTTTAATTAATAGAGAGATAAAATTGAGAATAAAAAAATTAGAATATGAAGCATTAAATTTTTTTGAAATATTTGCTTTATCATTAGAATCAGGTAAGAATTTAGAAACAGCTTTAGAAGTAACAGTATTTAATGTTGATTCAGATTTATCTAATGAGTTTAAACAAACATTATTTGAAATAAAATTTGGTAAATCTTTAAAAGAAGCTTTAATTAGTACATCTGAAAGAATACCAAGTGAAGTAATTAATAATATTATTTTAAATATTATTGAAGCTGATAAATATGGTAATGACATAATAAGCATTATGTATAATCAAGTTGAATTTTTAAGAAAGAAAAATTTATTAGAAGTAAAAGGGGAAATAAACAAAATTCCTAATAAAATTAGTATAGTGTCTGTAATCTTCATGATTCCACTTATATTAATCATTATATTAGGACCTATAATTATTAATTTTATAAGTTAAGGAGACGATAGTATGTATCATTTTATAGGAATTAAGGGATCAGGTATGAGTGCATTAGCGCAAATAATGCATAATTTAGGATATACAGTTCAAGGTAGTGATGTTGAAAAACATTTCTTTACTGAGGATGGATTAAGAGAATTAGGAATAAATATTTTACCTTTTGATGAAAATAATATCAAAGAAGATATGAAAATAGTAAGAGGTGCTACTTTTGATGATGAACACCCTGAGGTTAAAAAAGCTTTAGAACTAGGTTTAAATATGTACACATATTCTGAAATGGTTGGTAGTTTAACTAGAAAATTTAAAACAATATGTGTAGCAGGATGTCATGGTAAAACAACTACTACTTCAATGTTAGCGCATGTTTTAAATAATATTAAGGGCGCTAATTATTTAATAGGTGATGGAACAGGATTTTCAGATAAAGAAAATGAATTATTTATATTAGAATCTTGTGAATATCGTAGACATTTTTTGGAATACACACCATATTATGCGATTATTACTAATGTTGATTTAGATCATGTTGATTATTATAAAGACATTAATGATGTAATTGATGCTTATACTGAATTTGCTAATAAAACTGAAAAGATGGTTATAGCATGTGGTGATGATAGATATACTAGATTTTTAGAATTAAATAAACCAATATTTTATTATGGTTTAGATGATGATAATGATATAATTGCTAAAAATGTTGAATATAAAAAAGATGGTATTAGTTTTGAAGTAGAAGTAGAAGAAAACTATTATGGATTCTTTGATCTACCTATATATGGTAAACATATGTTATTAGATGCATTAGCTTGTATAGCAATCTGTTATTATGAAAGAATAGATGCTAAAGAAGTAGCAAAAATATTTAAAAATTTTGGTGGAGCTAAAAGAAGATTTAGTGAAACTAAGGTAAGTAAAACAATTTTAATAGATGATTATGCACATCATCCTAATGAAGTCAAAGCAACCATTAAAGCAGTTAGACAAAAATATCCAGATAAAAAATTAGTGACTGTTTTTCAACCACATACATTTAGTAGAACTAAAGAGTTTGCTGATGATTTAGTAAATGTTATGAATTTAGCTGATTATTCATATGTGATGGAAATACACCCAGCAAGAGAAAAACAAGAAGATTTTCCGGATGTTAATTCTAATTTAATTATTGATAAATTAGAGCATGGTGAATTGATTACTATAGATGAATCTGATAAATTAGTTAAACATAAAGACTCAGTAATATTATTTATGAGTCCAAATGATATATCTAAGTTAGAAGATGATTTAAAAGAAAAATTAGAAAAGAGTGAATAACTCTTTTTTCGACAAAAAAATACTCTTTTAAGTGTTAGTATATGACACTTGAAAGGAGAAATACTATGAAATATTTAGATAAAATAGAAGAATTAATACAAAATAGTATTGTAGAAGTAAAATATAGTGAATATAAA
>CAZYWD010000044.1:0-5832 GCA_964651795.1 uncultured Muribaculaceae bacterium | reverse complement strand
AAATAAAATGGACAAAAGTCCATTTTTTTATTCACTTAATTCAGTATATTCTTGATTTAATGTATTATATTTCTCAGTAATTTTAGTTTGTTCAGCTTTTTCTAATTTATACCAACCATTTCTAAACATTACTTCATAAGTATCTCTTTGTAGTTTACTTATTTTTTGAAATGTTACAGCATATTTTTTATATAAATGTTCATTGCTTACTTCTGTTAAACTTATAGTATAATTTTTAGCCATTTTTTTTAATGTAGTAAGTAAACAATTTATATAGTCTTTTTCATTTAATTCTATACCTTTACTTACTTCTGTTTTAGGATTACTTATCTGATTATTATTCATAATTACCTCCTAATATTTCTAATATTTGTTTCATATTATGATCAAATAATTCTGATCCTTCTTTTAATATTTTTTTTACTTCTTCATTTTCTACTTTATTAATACTATTATAAGTATTTTTATATGCTCCATAATTCCACTGGAACATATCAGATAAATAATCCAAATCTTTACAACTAATCATATTAGGTACTTCTTTATAATTTTCCATTTTATTCCTCCCATATTTATTATTGTCAGATTTATCATTTTTAAACAAAAAAACTAACTATTTAGTTAGTTTCTATTAAGTTATTAGTATCAGTTAATTCAATATAATTATCTGATGTAATTAATGGTCTTTCTAATTCTTTTTCTATTTCATCTTTTGCTTTATTTAATACATTACCTGCTTTATCCATATCCGTTTTTAATTGTTTTATTCCTTGACTATCATTTTTTTTATGAAATTCTACGGCTGAAGCTTCGCCTAAATTTATTAATGCTAATTCTATATTAGTCATAGAATCTCTTAAATTTTGACTCTCATGCAATCTTTTAATATCTTTATATTCTTTTGCGCTAAATCCAAAACCTGATTTGTATATCTCATTAGTAAGTATTGCATAATCATTTTTAGTTTTTACGCCTCTTTCTTTCCACTCATCAGTTAAACTATGTCTTGTAGTAATACCTCTTTCTCTTTGTTCAATCCATGATTTTGCATAACCTTTCTTTTCATAAATTTGTTTCATTCTATCCATTGCTAATTCTGGATTATTTATTTCTTCAATTCTTTCACTACCAACTTTAGCCAGCCATCTTTTAAATGGTTCTGCTTTAGGTGATGGAATTGATTCAATTATTCGAAGTATACCTTCAGTGTCAGCACAATCAGTATTATATTTTTTCCCATCTGTGGATTCTAATTTCAGTTGTCGACAAATTGTCGATAACTCAATTTTTTCTTCCTCACTTGCACGTTTTTTCATCTTATACCAATAATCTCTTGGATTTGTACTATCTGTAAGTGCTAAAATGATATCTATTACACTAAAATACCATTTTTCATTTTCCCATATTTTTCTAATTTCTTTTTCTTCAAAAAGTGCTAATTTATTTTCCACTTTAATTCTCCTTTCATTTTTTATTATTTTATTTCTACAATATTATTCCCATATTCATTATATCAAAACGAACAGATGTTTGCAATACATCCAAATAAAAAAACTAACTATTTCTAGTTAGTAGATATTTATTATAATTATTTTTTCCTATTTGTTTTTGTATTTTTACTACCAAAAAATTTTTGTTATTAAACATAATTTATAAAAAAAACTATAAAAATAGTTTAATTATCTTTTAAATGGTGCGTTAGAGTTCCCAGTACGACAACTTTTAACAATATTAAATAAGTAGTAATTAAATACTAACTACCATGATTATATCATAATTAAATATAAATTAAAATGTCTTCTTCTCAGAATAGCTTAAATATAAATTTACCTTTAATAGTCGCAATATCTATTAATCCAAAATTTCTACTATCTGTCGAATATAATCTATTATCACCTAATACGAGTATCTTATTATCTGGTATTATGTTATCGGATATAATATCATCAACACTAAAATCATTAGTTATAGATTTTTCAAATGGTTCGACAATTTTTTCACCATTTACATATAAAACTTCATCTAAATATTCAATTTTTTCTCCAGATAAACCAATTACTCTTTTAATATATAATTCATTATTCACTTTAGCAATAATTACATTAAACCTTTTTATATCATTAATATTTTTACTATAAATTATAATGTCATTATTACTTAATTTTGGTTTCATAGAATCACCTTCTACTTTAGCAAATGACATACTTAATATAAAATACAAAATACAAAATAAGATAATTATTTTAATACATATTAACAATCTTTTCATAGTAAGATTTACCAGCGTATTATCTCATCACATTGTTTTGCTATATTTTCATCGTGCGTAACAATAATAATTGTCCTACCATCTTCTTGCAATTTCTTTAATATTTTCATAACTTTGTTACTATTTTCTATGTCCAAATTCCCTGTTGGTTCATCAGCTAAAACAATATTTCCTCGTTTCAATATTACTCTAGCTAAAGCAACTCTTTGCTGTTCACCACCACTTAATGTAAATATTTTTTTATTATTAAATCCTTTTAAATCAACTAATTCTAAAGCCTTATTTATTTTTTCTTTCTTTTTATCCTTTGATAATTTTTCATATTCTAAAGCCAACAAAAGATTATCATCAACAGTTTCCATATCAATCAAAGCGTAATTTTGAAATAAATAGTTTATATTGTTTCTAATATATTCATTTCTTTTTTTCTCGTTTTCTTTTGATAGAAATATGTTATCATATAAAATTTCACCATTGTAATCAGTATCAAGTAAACCTAATATATTTAGCAAGGTTGATTTGCCACAACCACTCTTTCCAGTAATTGCTATCATTGTTCCATCAAATATTTCATAATTAAAGTTTCTAATTACTTCTTTTTCCCCAAATGATTTATTTAAATCTTTTATTTTAATCATTAATTGCCTCCCTTTAAATCTGAATAAATTTTTGATAATTTTGTTGACTTAATCGATAATAATGTTATTACAAAATCTAAAATTAACAATAATACGACTAAAATCAAAAATAAGAAATTAAATTTTTTTATAACTATTATAATTAACAGTGCTATTATAATAGATATAAATGTATTGTTTAGATTTTTTTTATATACTTGTTCAAATATAGTATTATTTTCGAATCCCAACATTTTTTTAACCAATATTTTCTTTTTTTGACTTTTTATATATAAATTTAATAATTGAAATGATATTAGAACATAAACCGAAATGATTAGAATGATAGCCAAGGTTAAAAATAGCAGTATAAGTTGACTTGCCAATATTTCATCATTAAAATACTCTTTAAATGTTATAAAACTTGAAATAGTTAATATATTAGATAATCCTGATTCGTCTATATATTTTTCTAAAACTGCTATAGTTTTTTCCTTATCACCATCTATAAGTTTAATTTTCAAACCCGTAATCATTCCATGTCCAAAAACGCTTATACCTAACCCATCATAAAAATATGGATATTTAAGACTATTATCAACAACACGTAGAATTGGACTGTCTACATATTTTTTGTCAATTTGATAAGTATCAATTCTTTGATCATCGTACAAGTATGCTTTAAATATATATTCATTATTAAATTTCCTATAATAATCATTAATTTTTTCAACTTCTTGATATTTTTCAAAAGATTCTATAAGATTTTTTTTACTCTTAGGAAAAAGAAAACAAACATTATCCAGTGAATCAATTTCAATTTCTTTACCATTTAAATTGTAAATTTTTATTTTTTGCTTTTTCAAATAATTTTTATCAACAGAATCAGTTAAATAAAATTTTCCCTCTTCTTGAGACTTTTCAGAATTTTCATAATCATCTATTGTAAATTGTGAATAATCAACAAATTGAGCATAAAAAGTTTCCATATTATTAATCAATTTTAAATAAAAATTGTACTGTTTATCATAGTCATAGCTTTCTGGTTGGTCTGCAATATATGTTTGAATTACACCATAGTCTAATAAATTTTTAGAGGAATTATATAATTTTAACTTACCATATAAATCATTAACATTTTCAAATACAATAATAGAAAAACACACAAGCATTACTGTCATCACTGTTTTAAATTTATATGAAACCTTGCTTATTTTCAAAGTAGTGTCTTCCATTTTTAATATGTTAGTTGCTTGAAAAGTTTTATTAATAATAAAACAAGATAAATAACTAATAATATATGTAAATCCTATGATAAACAAATTAATCAAGGATAAAAAGAAAAGTTGATAAATTGTTATATTCTTAACAAATATTATTGATAATATTAATATAATAAATAAACCTATAATGTATATAATTAGATTTTTATAAATCATATTTTTATTTATAGTTTTTAGATCAAAACCTAACAATCTCATACAACCAATTTTTTTCGAATTGTTATTATATTCGTATATTTGAAATATAAAATAAAATAGTAATAAAAATAATAAACATCCAACTATCAGAATAACTATATAGTTTTCAATATTGTTGGAAAAAGCATAAGAATAGGTATCATATCCTAATAATTCGTTCACTTCATTTACAAAATTACTATAATCTTGAAAATCTTTATAATAAATAAAGTAATTTCCAAAAAGATTGTCATTTTTTTCTATCACTTGATTCATTAAATAATAAGTGTAAAAATGGTCTCCAAATAAGTCATTAATTATTCCAATTTGTTTATCACTTTTTTGATTATAAGTCGATATAAAATTATCATTGTTTTTTTCATTATTGATATTTGTAATTTTGAAATTTTTATCTAAAAATTCCGTTAATTCATCTATAGTATCTAGTGAGAGATAAACATTTTGTGCATTTTCTTTTTTACTATCTACATTAGATTTTGCAAGAATAATATTGTTTTCTCTTGCAACTGATTGAAGAACTTTAACACTATCAATTAGCGTTTTATTATTACTATCATATTTTATTGACATTGTTTCAACATCAAAATCTTTAAAATTTAAATATCTATTAGCTTCTTTAAAATTAATTAATAAAAGAAAAAAAATGCTTATTGTTACTATCATTATTATAGGAATTATTTTTGCTATTTTTCCCATCATATATTCACCTCATTAACAATGTAAAAAGAAAATAAAAATTGTTATTTTTATTTTCTTAATATAATTAAGATCTGCAAGATAAGTTGGCTGTTGAGTTAACTTTCCAACATGGATTCATAAATGCATAATCTCTCTCAAACAGTCCTTGAGTATCTCTTTTGCTTACTGAATGTGTACTAGGGCTTGCTAAAGAACTCCAAGAACCCTCATTTCCAAGTTGAACATAAACTTGTTTGTAATATTGGGCAGAATCATTTGACAATTTACCTTCTAGCCAATTCCATCCACTTGTAGCTTCAGCATATAAAGAATTATTTGGGCCAGTATAGTACCCAGCTCTTACTGTTATGAAACCTGCTACTGAAAGAAATACAGCGCAACAAATTACGGTTAAATACTTTTTCATTTCTATACCTCCATTCTTTTTTATTTCTACTACCATATATTAAATATAATACAATAATAGATATTTTTTATGAAGGCATTGTTTTTATACAAAAAAAGCAATATCTTCAAAACATAATATAACAACTCACAACGTTACATATGATTAGATAAATGATACTGCATATTTATCAAATACTTTACTACAACTAAATTGTACAATATATAAATTTATAAGTCAATACATTTTTTTACATAAGTCGACTTTTAAATATGCTGTCAATATAAAAAATATAAAATAATTAATATTTACTATTCTTTATCCTTTCTTCATCTCTTTCTTTAATAAATTCCATAGCTAGTTCTGATATTGGGTGATAAT
>CAZYWD010000043.1:0-6020 GCA_964651795.1 uncultured Muribaculaceae bacterium | reverse complement strand
TTTTCACCTTTTTTTGCCATATTAATATTCCTCCTTCATAAAACGCTATTTACATTATATCAAATTATTCATATTTTTCAAACATTTTTAAGCTTTTTTATATATTTTTTTTGGTTTAATGTGCTTAACTAGTTCAAAACTTCTTTCAATATTATCTTGGTTAGCTTCTTTATCACATAAAAGTCCTAAAAATACTTTAGCATCCAAAAATTCATCATATACATCTTCGCTATGATAATTGCTTGTAATAAAGTTTCTAGCATTATTAACTATTATTTCATCTATTAATTCATTTGAATCATTTAAATGATATGCATTTTCAATTACATCATATTTTTGTAAAGCATATAATTTTCTAATAATTGAAGCTATTAATTGCTTATTGCTATTTACAATAACATCCGCTACTAATTCGATTAAAAGTTTTTCATCAATTTCATTCCAACTCACATTTGCTAAAAAGCTCTGAATATATAAATGATTTTTACTTTTCAATACAACATGACCTAAGCGATTAATATGATTAATATCCTTTATTTTATTATTATTTAATAAAATTATTAATTCAAATAATTGATTATTTAATTCTTCCATAATATCCCCTCTTCTTTTTAGACGAGATGTATTATAGCACATTTAATTATAAAGGTCAAAATATTTTTGACTTACTTGTTTACTTATTCTTTTATTAACATTTGTTTGATAACTAGAGTTTGTTTCAGAATAATAAATATCTGGAGAAATCACAGTAAATGTTACTACTGGGTTATCATAAGGTACATACGCAGCAAATGTATTTGTAATTGTTTCTTTATCAATATTACCATCTAAATCACTATCAACAAAACTTTGACTTGTTCCTGTTTTTCCAGCTGGATTAAATGAATGATCAATATATCCTGAGCCAGTACCACCATATTCCATTACCATTTTAAAACCTAATTTTACTCTATCTAAATATTCTTGTTTTGTATTTACTTTATTTAATTCCTCTCTTTTAGCCTCATATATCTTATTATCACCATCATATACCTCTTTTAATAAATAAGGTTTAATTCTTACCCCATTATTAGCAATTGTTGTTATATATTGTGATAATTGAATTGGTGTATAGTTATCGTACTGTCCAATTGAAAAATCTAATAATAATCCACCCACTTCTTTAGTACCTTTATATCCTAATGATTCAATTGGTAAATCTATTCCAGTTTTAACACCTAGACCAAATTCTTTAAATGTATTTCTATATGTTTCAAAATTATTACTATTTGGTTTAAAAGGCATATCATAAAAATAATTCACACCTGCTACTTTTAAAGCTGTATAAAACTGAAAGGTATTACTTGAATGTTTTAAAGCAGTTAAATCATCTAATAGTCCTAAACTTTTCCAAGAACATTTAGTAGGCGCCCCTCTTAATTTAACACATGTATCATATCTTTTTTCTCCAATTTGTAAAGCACCGGTATTATATCCTACTATGTGAGAAGCTCCTTTTATAATTGAACCTACTACTACAGGAGATGTTAAAATACCCGGTGTATAATCTATAATTTTATATTCACCATTATTATCTATTATTTGTTTACCAGACATAGCTAAAATTTCTCCCGTTTTAGGATCAGTTATAATAACAAATGATCTATTATAATATGTTGTATTTGGTTCTGATTTAGCTTTTATTAATTCATTAATAATTATTTCTTCAACTTGTCTTTGTAATTCTATATCAATAGTTAAAACTATATCTTTACCCTTCCTACCTTGTTCAATTAATTCTAATTCATTAAATTTATTTAATTTATATTTATTTTTAGTACCTTTTAAATAATCATCATACTGATATTCTAAATAACTTATTCCTACTCTATCATCTAAACTATATCCTTTTTCTAAATATGTTTCTTTTAAATCATTTGGTATTCCTGTTTCACTATTAGATACACTACCTAATATACTTTTAAATGTTTCACCATATATATAATTACGGTTCCAATCTAATCTAACATTAAATCCATTTAAATATTCAGAATTAACTCCTATTATGGCATATTCATTATCACTTACATCAACTGATTTTATTATTTTTTCAGAATATGAATATCCTTTATTCATTAAATAATAAATATAAGCTGCTTCTTTATTTATTTTGATTAATTCTTCATCTGGTATTCTATCTCTTTTTAATTTTTCTATTTCTTGTCTAGTTATTTTTCTTTCTTCTAATTTTTGGTATTCTTCAGGCGTTATTAAATTATATGATTCTTTTGGATTGTTTTTTATCCAAAAGTTTTTTAAATCATAATTTGTTAATTTTGTATAATCTATTTCAATATATTCAGATATTTTATTTGCTAATTTTATTTCTTCACTAGCACTTATTTTTTTATCTTTTTTATAGTAAATTATTTTCACTGGTACATTATCAACTATTAATTTATGATTTCTGTCATATATATATCCTCTTGGAGCAGTTGGACCTTCTACTATTTTACCTGTTAATGTATCTAATATATTTTTATAGTGATTTCCTTTAACTATTTGAACATAAAATAAATTTATGCTTAAAATAATGGTAATTAGTATAACAATTCCAATTAATATTTTAAATCTATTATTTATTATTCTATTAGGATCTTTATATTTAACATAAGAATTTTTTAGTTTTTTCATAATTCACCTCATTAAGTATATAAACACTTCATATATTATATAGAGGTGATTATATGCTTAAACATTATATCGAAAAATATGTGAATAATATGTCGATTGAAGATGTATATAATTTTTCTAAGAAAAATGGCATTGAATTAACTGAAAAGGAAGCATCCATTATTTTAGATTATTCAAAAAACAGATGGGAAGAAATTTTATTTTTTAATCAATATGTTGTTTTAGATGAAATTAAAAATCTTTTAAGACCAGAAGTTTATCAAAAATTAGATGAATTAATTGTTTTTTATAAAGAAAAATATATAGCACATTTAAAAAATAAAAACTGATTATAAATCAGTCTTTTTTCTTATCATTTCAATTTCTTTTTTATATGGGGCTTTATCATCAATATAAGGTGTTTCTAATATTTTAGGAATATCTTTTATTCTTTCATTGTAAATAATTTTAATCATATTATCAAATCCTATTGTACCCATTCCTATATTAGCATGTCTATCTTTATGTGTTTCTATTTCATTTTTACTATCATTTATATGAATACAAGCTAATTTTTCTAAACCAATTATTTTATCAAAATTATCTAAAATTTTATCAAAGTTTGTTACATCATAACCAGCATCATTTAAGTGACATGTATCCATACAAACTTTTATTTTTTCTTTACAACTAACACCATCTATTATTTGTTTTAATTCTTCAAAATTTCTACCTAGTTCTGTACCTTTACCAGCCATAGTTTCTAATAATATATCTACTTTGGTATCATTATTTAATGATCTATTTAAACATTTTATTATGTTATTTATACCTACTTCTACACCATTACCAACATGACTACCAGGATGTAGTACTAATTTAGTTATACCTAACGCTTCAACTCTTTCTATTTCTTGTCTTAAAAAACTAACATTAAAGTCTTCATTATTAGAATTAGCCATATTTATAATATATGGAGCATGAACTATTACATTATTTATATCTATATTGTTTTCTTCCATTACTTTTTTACCTAAATTGGTTAATTCTGTATCTATTGGTACTCTATTAGTATTTTGAGGCGCTCCAGTATAAAACATGAATGTATTTGCATTATAACTAAGAGCTTCTTTTATACTTCCAATTATTTGTTCATCTTTTGTGAAACTTACATGTGAACCTATTATCATATTTACCACCTAGTTAAATTATATCACATTACTTCATCTTTTTTTATAATATAAGTTTTATTTTTTGTATAAAAAGCATAAAAAATATTTTCTACATCTATATTATTTTGTTTTATTAACTTTTCAATCCATTTTTTATCTTTGCCTATTTCTCTTAATACTTCATAATCTATTTTTCCATCTAATATTATTGGCATTGGATAATCTTTAGTATTTTGAAATATAGATAAATTACCACTATTTTCTAATATGGCATAATCTACTTCTTCTATATTTTTAACACCCTTTTCTCTTAATTGAGATAGTAAGTCATCTAAACTATATCTTAATTTAGTCATAACACTAAAATTAACTATACCATTTTTAATAATAACACTTGGTTTTCCATCAATAAAGTTTCTGATACTTTCACTTTTTAGCGAAAAATAACTAAGTACTACTTCTAATATTACTAATACTAATATTGGAACTATTGAAACAAATAATGATTTATCTACTTCTTCTATACAAATAGCTGCTAATTCAGCAATTAAGATAGTTACTATTAAATCTATTATACTTAATTCTCCTACTTCTTTTTTACCCATTATTCTATATACAAAAACAATAAAGATATATAATACAAGAGTTTTTACTATTAAAGTTATATACATATTATCACCTATTTAATTATGTATAAATGTATAAATTTTATACAAAAACATATTTTTTAATAGGAGGTTTATATGAAATATTTAAAAAATATAGCAATAACATTAGGTATAATGATTGGTACCATATTGATTTTAACCTTACTTATTACAACATTAAATTATTTTAATATTTTAGGTAAAGATTTTGTTTCTATAGCAAAAATCATAATTATTTTTTTATCACTATTTATAGGAGGATTTATAATTGGTAAAAAAAGCACTAATAAGGGTTGGTTAGAAGGAGTAAAATTAGGATTAATATTTGTATTTTTATTAATAATATTTAATTTAATTTTGAATAATAAAATTGAATTTAAAAATTTATTATATTATATAATTCTAATTATTTCTTCAATGTTTGGTAGTATGATTGGTATAAATAAAATAGAAAAAAACTAGGATATTTTCCTAGTTCTTTCTTTATATTTAGTTAATGGAACAATTATTTTTATTCTTCCATCTGATAATTCTTGTTGCTTTACTTCGCCCATCTTCCATCCATATTCTTCACTATGAACTTCTCTAATGGCATTTAATACAAATTCTAAATCTTCTTTAAAAATTGTTTTTTCAAAATTTTCTGTGTATTCAATTTCTGTATTCATAAGTATTTCTCCTAACAAATTTATTATATCATTTTTTTAATTATTAATCATTATATTTCTTTAAAAATTTTTCTCTATATTCTAACAAATTATCATTATCAATAGCTTCTCTTAATTCTTCTGTTAATTTAATTAAAAATCTAATATTATGAATAGATAATAACCTACCACCTAATGATTCATTACTTACTATTAAATGTCTTACATAAGCTTTTGTAAAGTGTTTACAAGTATAACAATCACAATTTTCTTCGATTGAATTAAAATCTTCTTTAAATTGAGCATTTTTTATATTTATTTTACCATCTCTAGTAAATGCATTACCATGTCTAGCTATCCTAGTAGGTAAAACACAATCAAACATGTCTACTCCTCTAATAACTCCTTCTATTATATCAATAGGATCTCCTACTCCCATTAAATATCTAGGTTTATCAGTAGGTAAATATCTAATAGCATCTTCTACCATTTTATACATTGTATCTTTACCTTCACCAACACTTGTACCACCAATACTATAACCATCAAAATTCATTTTAACAGTTTCTTTCGCACTATATTCTCTTAAATCAGGATATTCTCCACCTTGAACTATTCCAAATAAAGATTGTCTTTCATTACTATGGACATCTTTACCTCTTTTAGCCCATCTTAAAGTTCTTTCAACACTTTGCTTACAATAATCATAAGTTGCTGGCCATCCAATACATTCATCAAAACTCATAGCAATATCACTATCTAATTTATTTTGAATTTCAATACTTTTTTCCGGAGTCAAAAATAACTTTTCACCATTCAAATGACTTTTAAAAATAACTCCCTCTTCACTAATATCTTTCTTCTCAGCCAAACTAAATACTTGAAAGCCACCACTATCAGTT
>CAZYWD010000042.1:0-6077 GCA_964651795.1 uncultured Muribaculaceae bacterium | reverse complement strand
AGATGATAAAAAAAGTTTAAAGAAGCAATTACAAAGAAATAAGAAAAAAGAATTAATTGATTTTAAATGGATTATTAAAATAACTTTATTAGCATTTTCAATATCTTTTATTTTTTCAGCTCTATCTGAAACAATAATACCAAATGTTAATCTAATTGTTGGAATAATTATTTTAATAGTATTTATTTTACTTGGTATACTATTTGATATGGTAGGTGTTGCAGTAACTGCTGCTGATATCGCACCATTTAATTCAATGAATTCTAGAAAAGTAAAAGGCGCTAATATGGCTGTATTATTTAAACAAAATGCTGATAAAGTTTCAAGTTTTTGTAATGATGTTGTAGGAGATGTATGTGGTATTATATCAGGATCTACTGGTTCTATTATTGCAATAACACTAGCTAATACTTTAAATATAGATAAATTTTTAACTATGTTAATAATAACTGCTTTAATAGCTTCATTAACAATAGGTGGTAAAGCTTTAGGTAAGAGTTTTGCCATAAATAAAAGTAATACAATCTTATATGAATTTTCAAAATTTGTTTCTTATTTCTACAAAAAATGACAATATAATTCAAGTTATATTGTTTTTTTATATAAAAATTGATAAAATATATATAGAAATAGGAGTGAAAGAATGAAAAAACAAACAAAAATAATATTAAGTGTATTAGTTGTACTAATTATAGGATTATTTGTAACTTATAAAATTATTAGTAGTCCAAAAAACATATTCTTAAAAGGTATTAATGAAAGTCTAAATGTATTAGAAAAAAATTATGATAATTTATTAAATAGTGAAATAATGAGATTGTCAGAAAAAAATTCAATTTCAAGTGATATTAATATTACTACAAATTTAGAATTAAATGAGATATTATTAAATGAAGACATTTCTACATTAATTGATGAAATAAACAAGTTAAAAGTTAATGTAAAAACAGGGTATGATATTAAGAATAAAGAAATATTATATGTGTTTAATATGTTATCTGATGAAGAAAGTATAATGAATATTAATCTATATGGGAAAGATAAAATAGTATATCTTGGTATAAAACAATTATTTGAAAAATATATTGAAATTCCATTTGAAGAATATGATGCATTATTTGAAAATGATAGCATTAAAGATTTAACTTATTTAAAAAATATAATTAAAAATGGTGTTATATCAAGTTTTAATAATAATGATTTCAATAAAACAAGTGATACTATAAGTATTAATGGAACAAAAGTAAAAACTAATAAAATAAATTATGAAGTAACTGAAAAAGGATTGGGTAAAATTATTTTAAAAGTTTTAAATGATATATATAAAGATCAAAAAACTATAGATTTATTATCTAAATATTCAAAAACAGATAAAGAAGAATTAAAAAAACAAATAAAAGAATCAATTGATGAATTTAAAGAAGAATATAAAAATTTAGATACAAACAAAGTATTAGATTTTAATATTTATTCTAAAGGTTTAACTAATGAAATAGTTAGATATGAATTATTAGTAGAAAATGATGATACAAATAGTTCATTTACATATTCAAATTTAGATAATAAAAAGGTAATTTCATTTAAAGATTCAGATGAAGAAATATTTAAGTCAGTAACAACTAAAAATAAAGATGAATCAAAAACAGTAGTAAATATTGATGATATAGTAATTAATATTACTGGATCAGAAACTGTTGATAATTTAATTTATAAATATGAAACTGAAATCGAAGAAATAAAAATTAGTGGAGAACTAAAATTATCTAATAAAGAAGTAAGTAAAAACAAAGAATATCAAGATAAATTTTCATTTAGTATAAAAATAAGTACAGAAGGAATAGAAGTAGCAACATTTACTATTAATGTAGATAGTAATACCTATGTAGGTAAAGATTTAGAAATAAGTAAACCTGAAAATAGTATTGAATATACTGAATTAACTGAGGATGATTTGAATACAATAATTAATAATTTTAAATCATTACCATTTGTTTCAGAGTTAATGAATTCAATATAATAAAAAAAAGAGCTTTAAAACTCTTTTTTTTGTGTACTTTTTCTAGTCATTAGCATACATTAGAGTAAGAGGTGAAAAAAATGGCATCATTTAAAGAAATTGTTACAAAAGCAATTGTTGGGAAAGGTAAAAAATATTTTAAAAACAGCTATACTTTAACTACTGAAACTATTCCTTCAACAGTATTAGGTTGTTGGGTAATAAATCATAATTTCAAAGGTTATAAATCTGGAGAAAAAATAGGGGTAGATGGATCTTATGATGTAAATATTTGGTATTCATATGAGAATGATTCTAAAACAACTGTTGTTAATAAAAAAGTATCTTATAATGATTTATTTAATGTAAGAATAAGAGATAATATTGATTTAACTAGTGATACTGATATAATAGTTAGAACCTTAAAACAACCTAATTGTACACAAGTTGAAATAGATAAAGATGGAAATATCAATTTTGACATTGAAAAAGAATTAGGAGTAGAAATAATAGGTGAAACAAAAGTTAAAATATCTATTGAAGATGAAGAAGAACCATGGGATGAAATAGAAGATGAAGTAAATGAAGAAACACTTGATGAAATAGAAAAAAGTGTTAAAGATGATTTTATAGAAAACACATAAGTGTTTTTTTAATACTTAATCATTTCTCTAACACTAACTCTGATACAATTAATTTCTAATTTATTTATTAAATCATAATTATCTTTATTAATAATTATTTCATATTTTATTAAATCATTATATTCTTTATTTAAAATAACTTCATTTTTAAGTAATAAATCAATTACTTTATTTTGATCATAATTGAATAATATTTCTACTTTATATCCTTCATTAATATCAATAATATCAGTTAATTTTAAACAATTAGTAACTGCTTTAGTATATGCTCTAACTAATCCACCAGCGCCTAATTTAATACCACCGAAGTATCTAACCACAATACATAATACATAATTTAAATCATTATTTTCTAAAACATTTAAAATAGGCATACCAGCTGTCCCACTTGGTTCTGAATCATCATTAAATCTTTTAACATTATCAAATATATAACTATAACAATAGTGAGTAGCGTCTTTATACTCGTTTTTTATGTTATCTAATAATTCATTTACTTGTTCTAAAGAGTCTAAATTATACAAAAAAGTAATAAACTTAGATTTATTAATAATATATTCATCCTTGATATTTCCTTTAATCTTTTTCATATAACCACCTAATTAATTATATAATAAATCACTTAAAAAAACAATTTTCTAATTAGTTTAATTTTAGTTAGATAGTATTTATCTTCTTTTTTTGATATAATAAAGATAGGTGATATATATGGATTATATTAAACAAAAATTATCATTAGTACCAGAAAAACCTGGTTGTTATTTAATGAAAAATAAGGATGGAATAATAATATATGTAGGTAAAGCTAAAAAATTAAAAAGAAGATTATCTTCATATTTTAGAGGAACTCATACTGGTAAAACAGCTAAATTAGTAAGTGAAATAGTAGACTTTGAATATATAGTTGTAGGTAGTGAAACTGAATCATTGATATTAGAACAAAATTTAATAAAAGAAAAAGATCCAAAATATAATATCTTACTTAGAGATGATAAAAGTTATCCATATATTGAATTAACTAATGAAGAAGTACCAAGACTTCTAATTGTAAGAAGTATTAAGAGAAAAAAGGGCGCTAGACTATATGGACCATATCCTAATGTTGGAGCAGCTAGAAAAACAGTTAATTTATTAAATAGAATTTATCCTTTAAAAAAATGTACAAATTCTAGTAAAAAGCTTTGTTTATATTATCATATAGGTGAATGTTTAGGTTATTGTACTAATAAAGTACCTAAACAAAAAATAAAGGAAATGGAAAAAGATATTATTGCTTTCTTAAAAGGTGATTATAAAAAAGTAACAGAAGAATTAAAAACTGAAATGTATAAACAAAGTGAATTATTAAATTTCGAAAGAGCTAGAGAATGTAAAGAATTACTAGATTATATTTTATTAACACTAACAAAACAACAAGTTGAAGTAAATGATGATATAGATAGAGATATATTTGGTTATTATATATATAAAGGCTATATATCAATTCAAGTATTCTTTATAAGAACTGGTAAAATATTAGAAAGTCATTCTAAAATAATACCAATAATAGGTGAAGTAGATGAATTATTAACTAGTTATATAGCAAATTTTTATAATAATTTTGTATTACCAAAAGAAATATTAGTTCCTAGTATTGTAGATGATATTTTACTAGAAGATTATTTAAAAACAAGCGTTAAAAAACCTTTAAAAGGTAATAAAGTAAGATTAATCGAAATGGCTAATAAAAATGCTAATATAAATTTAACTAATGAATTTGAATTAATAGAAAAAGATGTAGCAAGAACTGAGCTTGCTAATGAAGAACTAAAAAATATATTAAAATTAGATAAATTAGATAGAATAGAACTATTTGATAATTCACATCTTTTTGGTACTTATAGTGTTAGTGGAATGGTTGTATTTAAAAATGGTGTAAAATCAAAGAATGATTATCGTAAATTTAAAATAAAAATAGATACAAATGATGAATACGGTATGATGAAGGAAGTTATTTATAGAAGATATTTTAGAGTCTTAATGGATAATTTAGAAAAACCAGATTTAATTATTGTAGATGGTGGTATAGGTCAAATAAATATAGCTAGAGAAATAATTAACAGTTTAGGTTTAAATATAATGGTAGTTGGTTTAAAGAAAAATGATAAACATAATACATCAAATTTATTAGCATTCAATCCAATAGAGGAAATAGAAATTGATAAAAAAAGTAATTTATTTTATTACTTAGAAAGAATGCAAAATGAAGTTCATAATTTTACAATAAGTTATCATAAACAAATAAGAAGCAAAGGCTCTTTAAGTAGTATTTTAGATAACGTTGAAGGAATTGGAACAAAAAGAAGAAATGAATTAATTAAAAAATATAAAACACTAAATAAGATAAAAGAAACCAGTATTGATGAATTAAAAGAAATAATACCTGAGGAGGTTGCTAATAACTTGTTAGAATTTTTGAAAAATATTTGATTTACTTATATTAATATGCTATAATAAATAACAATTTATTGGGGGGAAATAATATGAAAGTAAAAGATTTAAAAAAAATCAATATTGCTATTAATGGTGATGAGAATAATAAAACTGAAATAGTATATAATAATGTTATACAAAATATGGGATTAACAGAAGAAGAACAATTAAAATATTTAAAATCTAAAATCAATGATTTAGAATTAGAATTAAGAAATAAAACATTATCTATTTTACTTATAATAATAAGTTTTATAGGTATTGGATTTGGATTATTTTTAATGATTCAAGATTTATATTTATTTGGTTCAATATTTATAATAGTTACATTTGTTGGTGTAATTGTTAGATTCTATTTAATGTATAAAAATGTTATTGATTCACATAAAAGTAGTGAATATGAGAAGATAGAACAATTAAGAAAATTATTAAACGAAAAAATTAGATAAATTTATTTCATTTTAATATATAATTTGATATAATTATATAGGAGGTAATTATGAAAAAAAGATTTATTTATGTGTTAGCACTTTCAATTGTTTTACTAAGTGGATGTGGAGTAAAAAAAGAAACATTAACTTGTACTAGTGTTGATGAAACAGTAGCTGAAACAAAATCTACAAATGAAATAAAAGTTGATTTTGAAGGAAAAAACATTGTTAAATTAGCTATGAATATTGATGTAGAAGTTATTGAAAAATATAAAGATTATGTTAATGTCTTTAAAGAAAAAATGGAAGAACAATTTGCTAGTTTTGAAGATCAAACAGGTATGACTGTTGATGTATCTGAAAAAGATAATAAAGTATTAGTTAGATTAAATGCTGATTATAAAAATATGGATAGTAAAACTAAAAAAGAACTTGGAATTGTTAATGAAGGTGCAAATCTAGAAGATGTTAAAAAATCTTTAGAAGATGAAGGATTTACTTGTAAATAAATCTAAAAATAGATAAAAAAATACT
>CAZYWD010000041.1:0-6088 GCA_964651795.1 uncultured Muribaculaceae bacterium | reverse complement strand
TAGGGTGGTTAGAAATGCAAAAATATGTATACGATTTTACAAAATTCTTAAATAGAGAAGAATTAATCGATGAATTAAAAAATATTAATTATATTGATCCAAAGAAAGAAGAAATATTATTAAATTATAATTTTGATACTACAGATATTAACATGAATGATATTGAAGCAACTATTAAAGTTAATAATTTTAGAAAAGATATAAAATCAATTTTATCTTTATTTGATTTTTCAATTCTTTTTGCTGATCCTTCAGGTCAAGATTATGAAAATAATAAAAGTAGATTATTTAATTTACTTAGATGGAATGGTATTGATACTGAAAATAATTATTTAGAAGAATTTGCTAACACTATTAAATTTATAAAAGAACATGATAGTATTATTGAAGAATTAAATAAAAATATAGTTAATAAAGAAGTTTTAAAAAACATATTAATGAATCATAATATAGAAGTAAATGATATAACTTATAATAATATTTTAGTACTTATAAACAATATGGCTTATCAACAAGCAACATATTTACCAATAATAAGAAGTAAATATTATGATGAGTCTGAT
Organism: uncultured Muribaculaceae bacterium; assembly: GCA_964651795.1. Taxonomy (GTDB): domain Bacteria; phylum Bacillota_I; class Bacilli_A; order RF39; family UBA660; genus CAJOJO01. Next base: position 5,525 of record CAZYWD010000041.1, on the reverse strand, counting down.
AATATATTCTATACAATGACAGTAGATATACCAGAAAATAATCCAACAAATTTAAGAGCATTCTCTGGTGAAATATATGAAAAATTAGATTTTAAAACAGATGATGAAGCAAAAAAATACCAAGTTGAACACAAAATATCAGAACCATTAGATTCTGAAGTAACAACTTATATTCATTTTGTAGGTGAAGAAGTTAATGATAACTGGAGTAAAGAAATGAATATTATTAAACAAAAAAATACAACTATTATAATGTATGGAGAATTATTTATAAAAACTAATGAAAATAATGAAAGTATTACTAGAAATGAAATAGATAATATAATTACTGAATTAAAAAATAAAACTCCAAATAATGAATTTTTAAAATATGTCATAAGAGAATTAAAAGCACTTAAAAAAGTCTTAGGTCAAAGAAGTTATATTAAAAAAGATGAAAGTATAGATAAAGATAGTTTATACAAAATATCTTCAATTATTTGTAATGAAAATTATGGTGATGATAGAAATATCTATTTTAAAAGCAAAATAATTAGTTCAACTCCATTAAAATTAAAAGAAAACAAAATATTAACTTTAAATAAATAAAAAAATATGATATAATTTATTCATAGTAGGTGATATGATGGATTTAATAATAATTATAGTTTTATTAACTTTAGCAGTAATATTTTTTAGAGATTTTAAAAGCTTTATATATGGATTGGGTATTATTGAAATATTTTTAAGAATACTAACATTTATAAAACACAATATAGGAATCAAAGAAGTTTCAAACATAATAGGAAAATATATGCCAGAATCTATTATTGATATAATTGGTAAATATTCAACTGGTTTACTTTATACAGTATTAATTTGGTTGTTTCTAATTAGTATGATATGGTTCTTAATATATTTATTAAAATATTTCTTTAAAAGAAAGTAGGGATAAAATGAAAAAAGGATTCACACTTGCAGAATTAATAGCAGTTATTGTAATTTTAGCTTTAATCAGTTTAGTATCAATACCAGCAGTATCTGGGATATTAAAACAAAATAAAGAAAGATTATGTGAAACACAATTAGAAAATATTTTAGCAGCTGCTAAAAGCTATGGAGCTGACAATGTATTTAGTTTGCCAGATACTTCTATGACAATAAATCTTCAAACATTAGTTGATGCTGGATATATAGCTGGTGAAATAGAAAACCCAATAACTAAAGAAAACTTTGATTTAGATACTACAGAAATAACTATAACAAAAAATAATAAAAAATATGAATATACTTTAGATCAAGATACTAAAGATTCATGTGGTACAGAATAAACACTTATGTGTTTTTTTTCTTTTGTGATATAATTAAATAGGTGATGAATATGCTATATACTTCTATAGAAAATAAAAAAATAAAAGAAATAAAAAAATTAAATCAAAAAAAATATCGTACTTTAACAAATACTTTCTTTATTGAAAGTAAACATTTAGTTGAAGAAGCTTACAAAGCTGGTTATTTAAAAGAATTATTATTAGAAGAAAATGAAACTTTTAAATTAGATATTGAAACAAACTATGTAACAAATAGCGTTATGAAATATATAACTGAATTAGATAATCCTAATAAAATAGTTGGAATTTGTAATAAACTAAATGAAAAAGAATTAGGAAATAGAATCTTAATATTAGATGGAATTCAAGATCCTGGTAATTTAGGAACTATTATAAGAAGTGCGGTAGCATTCTCTATTGATACAATTGTTTTAGGAAAAACAACAGTAGATTTATACAATCCTAAAGTTGTAAGAGCTAGTGAAGGTATGCTATTTCATATAAATATAATAGAAAGAAATTTAAATGATTTTATATTAGAACTTAAAGAAAAAGACTATAAGATAGTTGGAACAAAAGTTACTGATGGAAAAAACATAAAAACACTTGAAAAAAATGAAAAAATATGTATAATAATGGGGAACGAAGGAAATGGCATAAATGATGATATTTTAAATTTATGTGATGAATATATTTATATAGATATGAAAAAAAATTGTGAAAGCTTAAATGTAGCAGTTGCTACTTCGATTATCTTATATGAATTAGATAAGTAGGTGATAATATGATTTATATTGGTGATGTAGTTAATACTCATGGTATAAAAGGTGAAGTAAAAATTAAATCAGCTGTAAAACATAAAAACCTAGTTTTTAAAAAAAACAATATAGTTAAAATAGATAATGATGTTTTAACTATAAATACATATAGAGTACATAAAGACTTTGATATGATTTCATTTAAAGAAATAAATGACATAAATGAAGTTTTAAAATATAAAGGTAAAAAACTATATATTGATAAAGAACAAATAGATAATGATGTATTATTTGATGAGGATTATATTGGTTTAGAAGTATATAGTAATAGATTTATTGGAATAGTAGATAATATTATTTCTAATGGTAAACAAGATATATTAGTGATAAAAAATGAAACCAAAAAATATTTAGTACCACTTATAGATGAGTTCGTTAAAAGTATTGATGATAAAATAATAATAGAAGAAATAGATGGATTAATAGATGAAGATTGATGTATTAACTTTATTTCCAGAAATGTATATGGGAATAATAAATGAGTCAATAATAAAACGAGCTATAAATAAAGAAAAAATAATTATAAATATTCATAATATTAGGGATTATTCAAAAGATCCTCATAGAAATGTTGATGACTATTCATTTGGTGGTGGTAAAGGAATGGTTCTTATGCCACAACCTATATATGATGCGATAAATTCTTTAAAACAAGAAAATTCTTTAGTAATTATGATGACTCCACAAGGAGAAAAGTATAATCAAAATAAAGCATATGAATTAAGTAAATATGAACATTTAATTATTTTATGTGGACATTATGAAGGCTTTGATGAAAGAATTAGAAGTTTTGTTGATTTAGAAATAAGTATTGGAGATTATGTATTAACAGGTGGTGAAATACCTAGTTTAGTCTTAATCGATAGTATTGTAAGATTAGTAGATGGTGTAATTGATGAAGAATCCCATAAGTGTGATTCATTCAATAATAATTTGCTAGATTACCCAGTATATACAAAACCAGTTGATTTTATGGGTATGAAAGTTCCAGAAGTACTATTATCAGGACATCATGAAAATATTAGAAAATGGCGTTTGGAACAAAGTATGAAAAGAACTGAAAAAAGAAGACCAGACTTACTAGAAAAGAATTGAGGATGATTACTGTGAAGAAACATTATATTATCGCAAAAAGTAATTATGATGGTGAAGTTGTAGTTATAGATTATAATAAAATAGATGGTTATAAAGTAATGCCAAAAAATGATATAAAATATCCAGGTGTTAAAATAAACTATTTAATTATTATAAAACCATCTTTTATAGAAAAAGTATTAAAGAAAAAAGTAAAAATAAAATTAGATTATTATCTAAAATACTTTATAGCTGTTATAGATGATGATAGTGATTCTGATTCTAGAAAAGCTCTAGGAGAATTAGAGAGATTTAAAGAAACAATTGAATATAAATATCGTAAATATTTAGATGATAAATATATTAATTTATTATTAAAAAAAGTTTCATTACTTGAAAAAGAAATTAAATCAAAAGTTGTTTATCAAAAATTAAGAGAAGAAAAACAAACAATCTATGAAGAGCCAGTTGAAACTAGAAGAAGAAGTAGATAATACTTTACAAAATAAATAAAATATGTTAAAATGATTAAGTTGTGATCCGCTAATTATAATTTATGATCATATTAAAACATAAGAAAGGACGTGTCAGAATGAATTTAGTTGAAAAAATAACTAAAAGTCAAATAAGAACTGATTTACCTGAATTTAGAGTAGGTGACACTGTTAGAGTTGGTTACAAAATTAAAGAAGGTAACAAAGAAAGAGTTCAAGATTTTGAAGGAATTGTTATAGCAATTAAAAATAGAGGAGTTGGAAAAAACTTTATAGTTAGAAAACTTTCTCAAGGTGTAGGGACTGAAAGAACTTTCCCAATGAATTCACCAAAAATTGATTCAATAACAGTAGTTAGAAAAGGTAAAGTACATCAAGCAAAACTTGGATACTTAAGAGACTTAGTAAGTCAACCAAAAATTAAAGAACGTAGAGATAAATAATTTATCTCTTTTCTTTTTCTAAAAATAGAGTATAATTATAGTAGGTGATACAAATGAAATTTATAAAAGGATTAATTCCATATGTAATTATTACATTAGTAGTAGTACTAATTAGAATTTTTATAATATCTCCAGCTAGAGTAGATGGAACATCAATGTATCCAACACTAGATGATAGAGAATATATATTAATAAAAAAATATGATAAATCATATGAGAGATTTGATATAGTAGTTTTAAGATATGAAAAGGAAGATTTAATTAAAAGAATTATAGGCTTACCAGGAGATTATGTTGAATACTTAAATAATGAATTATATATTAATGGTAAAAAAGTTGAAGAAAAATTTTTAAGTGATGAAACTACAACTTGGGATTTTAATATTGATTTAATTGGTTATGATAAAATACCAGATAACTATTATTTTGTGGTAGGTGACAATAGGACTAATTCAAAAGATAGTAGACTTATTGGTTTGATTCCTAAAAAAGATATTAAAGGAATCGCACTATTTAGTTTATCAAAATTTAAAAAAGTAAACTAAATGTATATTTAAAAAAAATATCTTGCATAAAATTTTAATATAGTGTATATTATATATGTACTTATTTTTGGACAAATGAAGTCTCCGACTTTTGCCTGGAAATATGCGAATATGATGAAAGGAGAAATAAAAATGGCATTAAGTAAAGAAGTTAAAGAAAAAATTGTTAAAGATTATGCTAGAACTAAAGGTGATACAGGTTCAGCTGAAGTTCAAATTGCAATCTTAACAGAAGAAATCAAAGAATTAACTGAACATTTAAAAGAACATAGTCATGATTTTCACTCTAGAAAAGGTCTACTTAAAAAAGTAGGACAAAGACGTAGTATGTTACAATATTTATATAAAACTGACGTTACTCGTTATAGAGATTTAATCAAAAGATTAGGTTTAAGAAAATAATTATAAATAGTAGGCACTCTTTTTTGAGTGTCTTTTGTTTTAATATAGGAGGAAACAATGAAAAAAATATTTGAATTAGACTTTAGAGGAAGAAAAATAATAGTAGAAACTGGAGAAATTGCTAAACAAGCACATGGAGCAGTATTAGTAAGATATGGAGATACAGTAATTTTATCAACTGCTGTAGTATCTAAATCAGCAAATATACTATCTGACTTTTTCCCATTAATGGTTTTATACCAAGAAAAATTATATTCAGTAGGTAAAATACCTGGTGGATTTATTAAAAGAGAAGGAAGACCTACAGATGTAGCTACATTAGCAGCTCGTATGATCGATAGGCCTATGAGACCAATGTTCCCAGAAGATTTCAGAAATGAAGTACAAGTAGTTAATACAGTTTTATCAGTAGATAATGATAATTCACCTGAATTAACTG
>CAZYWD010000040.1:0-6210 GCA_964651795.1 uncultured Muribaculaceae bacterium | reverse complement strand
GATTTAGCTAAAATTATATATAATAAAAAAATAACATTAGAAGAATATAAAAAAAAATAAGTCATAAGACTTATTTAATTCCTGCATCTTTTAAGAATGCTTCAAATGTTTCAAGTTCAGCATATCCTACCCAACCATCAACATATTTACCATCTTTAAATACTAATACCATTGGTGTATATCCGAAGTTTTCACTAATATAAGTATCGTATGCTACTAACTTAGCTTGATCATCAGTTGTAACTTCTTCTAAGTTAATATAAGTAGTAGTATATCCTAAATCTTCTTGTGCTTGTTTTAAAATTGGAATAAATTTAACACAATATCCACATGTAGATCTACCTATATAAATTACTTGTGTATCACCTTTATCAATTGATTTAACAACTTCTGTAGTAGTCATTGTTTTAAAGCTACTTACATCATATTCAGTATTTTCAAGTGTTTCAGTATCATTAGTAGTAGTTTTATTAGACTTAGTATTAACAGCTATATTAATACATAAATTAATTGCTGTAATAACAATAATTATTAATAAACAAATAAATATTCTATTTAAAATAGTAGTATAATCTATTTGATTTTTTATAACAATTTCTTCACTTTTAGTAGTTGTCTTTTTTGTTTTACTTTCCATATTATTACCTCCTATATAATTTTATCAAATATGAATTTAAAATACAATCAATTTCACATAACTTTAACAATTAAAAATCTTCTAATTTAACACTAACTAGTTTTGAAACACCTGACTCTTGCATAGTTATACCATAAAGCACATCAACATATTCCATAGTTCTTTTTTTATGTGTTATTAAAATGAATTGCGTTTTTTCTTTTAACTTAGTAATATAATTACCAAATCCATCAACATTTACTTCATCTAATGCGGCTTCTACTTCATCAAGTACACAGAATGGTACTGGTCTTGCTTTTAGTATTGCGAACAATAAACTAATTGCTGTAAATGTTTTTTCTCCACCTGAAAGTAATGAAATACTTTTTAAACTTTTTCCTGGTGGACTAGCTATTATTTCAATACCTGTTTCTAAGATATTATCTGGATCTGTTAATTTTAATTCTGCAAATCCACCTTTAAATAATTCTTTAAATGTTTCTTTGAATTTTTCATTAATTAATTTGAATGATTTAGCAAATTCTTCAGTCATTACCAAATCCATTTCTTCAATTATTTCTAATAAAGTATTTTCAGCATTAGCCAAATCTTCTCTTTGTTTTACTAAAAAATCATATCTAACACTAACTCTATCATATTCTTCAATAGCTCCTAAATTAACATTACCTAATTCTCTAATTGATTTTCTTAAATTATTTACTTTATTGCGTGCTACTTCTTCTTCTATATCTAAAGTATATAAAGTAATAGCTTTTTCATAAGTCATACTATAAGTTTCATTTAATTTATTCAATAATGTATCTAATTTAACATCCATTCTGTTAACTGCTATTTCTAAATCTTTTAATTCTTTATTTTTAGCATTAAATATACTATTTTCTTTTTTAACTGAGAATTCAAATTCATCTAAATCAGATTTTAAACTTTCTAATTTATTTTGTGATTTAGTTAATTCATTTTGAATATTATTTTTTACTTCTAAAGCTTTATAATATTCATTTAATACTTCTTCTTCTTCTTTTGAAACATTATTTTCTAATAAGTTATTTGTACCAATCATTTCTTTATTTATTAAATCTAATTTTTCAATATTTTCTTTATTAGTATTTTCTTTACTATTGATTATTTCTTCAATATTTACTTTGTCTTTATTTATTACATATAATTTATCTTCTAATGTTTTATAAGCATAATCACTATCGTTTATTTTGTTTTCTAATTCTTTAATTTCATTTGTTATTTTATCTAATTCTCTTATATAATTTTCTAAATCATATTTTTCTGTTATAACATTTTTATTTTTATTAGAAACACCACCTGTAAGTGAACCACCTATATGAATTAAATTACCATCTAAAGTAACTATTTTATATTTATGATCTATTTTTTTAGAAACTATATTAGCAGTATCTATATTATCTACTACTATAACATTACCTAATTGATTTTTGATAATTCCATCATACTTATTATCATATTTTACTAGATCACTAGCTATACCTATATAACCATCAATAGTTTTTAATTCTTGTTTTATATTATTATCAATATTTTTAGCTTTAATTATATTAAGTGGAAAGAATGTAACTCTACCAATATTATTATCACTTAAATATTTTATTGCTTCTTTAGCAACTATTTCATTATCTACTACTAAATTAGAAATACTAAATCCCAAAGATGTTGTAATACATAATGCATATTGTTCTTCAACTTCAATTATATTACCTATTACATTATGAATACCTTTTAATTTAGGATTATTTAATATACTTTTAACACTATATGGTAATGTAGCATTATTCTCAATTGATTCTTTTAAATATGATATTTTATGTTCTATATCATTTTTTGAAATCAATTTACTACTTAAAGTATTTTCTAATTTGTTTTTTGTTTCTTTAGATTTTGTTATATAATCTTCATATTTTTTATATTCAATTAATAATTCATTTAATTCTTCTTTTTTAGTTTCTATTTCATTTTTAACTAAATTAATATCTGTATTTAATTTTAATTCTTGTTCTTTTAAATCAATTAAATTATTATGTAATTTAGTATCAACTACTTCATATTTTTGTCTTTCTAATAAGATGTTTTTACGACTATTTATTTTTTCTACTAATGAAGTTTGTTCAATTAATTCTTTTTGTAATGAACTTATATCATTATTTAATTTATTTATATTTACTTTATAATCTTCTATTTTAGCTTCATTAGTACTATTACTTGTATTAATTGAAATTATTTCGTTATTTATTTCTTCTATTTTATTTTTGTTTTCTTGATATTTAAAATTAATATTAGTAATTTCACTAGTAATTAAAGCTACTTCAATACTTTCTAAATCTTTATTTAATTCATTGTATTTTATTGCTTTTTCTTTTTGTTCTTTTAAAGGATTTACTTGTACTTCTAATTCACTAATTATATCGTTTACTCTAGACATATTATCATGTGTATGTTCTAGTTTTCTTAAAGCATATTCTTTTCTTTTTTTGTATTTTAATACCCCCGCTGCTTCTTCAAATATAATTCTTCTATCAGTTGGTTTACTACTTATTATTTCTTCAACTTTACCTTGTGAAATTATATTGAATGATTCTTTAGCAACTCCTGTATCTAAGAATAAATCCACTATATCTTTTAAACGACATTTTTCATTATTGATTAAGTATTCATTTGTACCATCTTTATATACTCTTCTTTTGATTGCTACTTCGTCATAATCTATATTTAAGTATTTATCACTATTATCAAATATTAATGCAACACTAGCAACATTAAGAGGTTTTCTTGATTTTGAGCCAGAAAAAATAACATCTGACATGTTTCCTTCTCCTCTTAAAGATTTTACTGATTGTTCTCCTAATACCCATCTTATAGCATCTACTACATTACTTTTACCAGATCCATTAGGTCCTACAATACCAGTTATACCATTAGTTAAATCAATTGTTATTTTATCAGCAAATGATTTGAAACCACTTGCAACTATTGTTTTTAAATACATACTATTCACCATACATTCATTTTTTTCAGTACTTTTATTATACTATATAAAAGCCTTGAAAAGCAATGTTTTTAATGATTTAAGTATTAAAAAAAATATTTGTTATAAATAGTTTTTATTTGTTTTCAATTAATAATTTATTATTGACTTCATTTTGAATAAATTGCAATTCGTCTATATTTTTATTTTCTTTCAATATATTCATTTGATATCTTGCAGATTCATTTAATTGTATCAATCTATCTTTTTGAGGAATGTTTTTTCTTATTAATTCTGCATTAGTGTTTTCTAAGTTATTTAAAATAACTAAATTAAGTAAATTTGTATAATCTCTAATATTACCTTTTTTAGCTAAATCAGGATTATTATTTCTCCACTCTTTAGCTGTTAAACCAAATAGTGCGACATTTAGAACATCAGCTTCCTCTGCATAAATAAAATATTTTTGTTCATCAGTAAGTTTTGGAACAATATAATTTTTTATAGTATCCGTATGAACAGTATAATTAATTTTAGATAAAATTTTACTTATATTCCATTCTATTTTTTGTTGATATGCTTCATTATTTTTTAATCTTTCAAATTCTTTAATTAAATATAATTTAAATTCAGGAGATAACCAACTAGCAAATTCAAATGCAATATCCGGATGTGCATATGTGCCACCATTATTACCAGGTTTAGAAATAATCCCAATTGCATTAGTGTTTTCAATCCATCTCTTAGGAGATAAATAAAAACTATTTTTACCAGCTTCGCTTTCAAAGGTTGTAAATTCGATACCTTTGAAATCTTTGTTATTAATTTGTTCCCATAAACCTAAAAAAGCTATAACATTTTTATTTCTCATCCAAGTTTGAATTGGAATTTTAGGTTCATCTGAATCAGCATATCTTGCTAAATCTGTTAATGAAATATAATCAACACTACCTATTCTCATTATACCAATCTTATTTTCCTTAACATTGATTTCTGTTTTTACAATATTGTTTTTCATACTATCACCTATTCTATTTTTATTTATTGAAATAATTATACCAAAACGAACAGATGTTTGCACACAAAACACTAAAAAAAGTTCTATTTATAGAACTTTTAATATTAAATCCACTTTTTTCTTATTTTACATCATACCAATTAATACCATATTCAAAATCTACCTTTAATGGTACTGATATTTTATAACAGTTTTCCATAATATTATCTGCTATTTCTATTACTTTATCTAATTCGCTTTCTAAACAATCAAATACTAATTCATCGTGTACTTGTAAAATCATTTTAGATTTAATATTTTGTTTTTTAAATTCTTTAGATATTTCTACCATTGCTAATTTAATTAAATCCGCACTTGTTCCTTGAATTGGAGTATTAAGTGCTATTCTTTCACCACTAGCTTGAATATTTTTATTTTTATTTAATAGTTCTGGTATAGTTCTAACTCTACCCATTAATGTTCTAACATAACCATTTAAGTAAGCAGACTGAATTGTATTATTCATATATTCTTTAATACCTGGGTAAGTATCCATATAACTATTTATGAACTCTTCTGCTTCATATGCTTTAATTCCTAAATTTTCAGATAATCCATATTTACTAATTCCATATATAATTCCAAAGTTAACTGCTTTAGCAATTCTTCTATCATTAGAAGTTACTTCACTAATATCTTTTTTCATAATATCAGCAGCTGTTTTAGTATGAATATCTATATTATTAGTAAATGCTTCTTTCAATGAATCAATATTAGCCATATGAGCCATTATTCTTAATTCTACTTGTGAATAATCACCACTCAATATTACTGAATTTTCACTTGGTATAAATGCTTTTCTAATCATTTTACCATATTCATTTCTAATTGGAATATTTTGTAAATTAGGTTCTATTGAAGATAATCTACCAGTTCTTGTTAATGTTTGAGTATATATAGTATGGATTTTATTATCTTCTAATATATAATTTTTTAATCCTTCAACATATGTTGTATATAGTTTAGTTAACATTCTATAATCAATTATTTTATTTATAATTGGATGAACACCTTTTAATTTTTCTAAAATATCTATAGATGTCGAAAATCCTTTTTTATTTTTTTTACCATGATCTAAATTTAATTTATCAAATAATATTTCTCCTAATTGTTTAGGTGAAGATATATTAAATTCTGTTCCTGCTAAATCAAATATTTCTGTTTCTAAGAAATCTATTTTTTGTTTAAATTCATTACCCATTTCATTTAATGTATCAATATTAACGAATACACCCTCATATTCCATATCACCTAATACATAAGAAAGTGGTACTTCAATATCATTAAATAAATGGTCTAGTTCTTTATTAACTAATTTATTTAATAATACATCTTTTGTTTCATAAATAAAATTAGCTTTTTTACAAGCAGCCTCAGCTGTTTCTTCTAAAGAGCATTCTTCATATATTTCTTTTGATTTTAATTTTTTATACATAGAGTCATAAAAAGGTATTTCATAATCTAACTCATTACCTAAGTATGCTACATCATCTTTAATATTATATTCTAATAAGTAACCTGCTA
>CAZYWD010000039.1:2949-6265 GCA_964651795.1 uncultured Muribaculaceae bacterium | reverse complement strand
TACTTTTATATAATATAAAATATAAATGTTATGTAGTAGTAGAATTAAAAGTAACGGAACTAAAAAAAGAACATATTGGTCAAATTGAAATATATATGAATTATATAGATAAAAATATTAAGAGTATAGATGAAAATAATACTATTGGTATTATTATAACTAAAAGAGATAACAAATATGTAATGGAATATTGTAGTGACGAAAGAATATTTAATACCATTTATGAATTAGTTTAATATTTAAGCGTTTAATTGCCTTTTAACTTGTTTTATTTGATATAAAGTCACAAATATCATATTAGATCCTATTGCTATAATAAGTCCCCATATACCTATTTTTAAATAAGAAAAAGTAAATAATGTAATAGTTCTAATAATCATTCCGTATAATGTTCCTTTCATAGCAATCTTAGCTTTACCCATAGCTTGTAAACTACTAACTATAGGAGCTTGAATATAATGAAGCAAACAAATAGGTGCTAAAAACCTTATATAGTCAATTCCTAAATCAGTATTATATAACAAATTTAAAGGGATATTTGGGAAAAAGAAAAATATTATAGTAGCTGGTATTCCAACTAAAAGAGAAAAGAAAATAGCTTGTTTTATTTTATTTTTAGTATACTTATAATTCTTATTAGAAAAAGATTTACTAATTACAGGAATTAGAGCTTGTGAAATAGCCATTGTAAAAAAAGAAGGAAGCAGTAATAATGGCATAACATAGCCATTTAAAATACCATACTCATTAATAATGAAATCATTAGAATAACCTGTATTAATTAAAACAAAAGATAAAATGATTGGCTCAAAAAAATACCCAATACTTCCAATAATTCTACTACCTGTAGTAGGTAGACTAATACTTAAAACATTTTTAACACTTTTTTTATCAGGTTTAAATTCTCTAACATGAATATTTTTAGGTAGACAAAACATAAAAATAATAATAGTTGATAATTCACTTAATATAGCAATCAATATAATAAAAGAAACAGTATATTCAATTCCTTTAGGTAAAATTAAAGGAGTCACAAAAATAATTAATAAAAGTCTTATAAAATCCTCAATAATATTAGATATAATATGTGGTAACATTCTTTCTTTACCAAACATATAACCTCTTAAAATAGAAGAAATAGAAACAAAAGGTAAAACAAAGCCTATTGATATTAAACCTAAGTAAGTTCTTTCTTCATGTAATAAATTAGTAGAAATAAAACCACTAAAAATAAATAACAAAATAATAATAACCATATTAATAAATAAAGATATTGGGATTAAACCTAAAACCAATTTTTTATTATTATACTTATCTTCGGCAACAAGTTTAGAAATAGCAACTGGGAAACCTAATTGCGCTAAAGAAATTAATAAAGTATAAGTAGGCATAATCATCATATAAATACCAATACCAGTAGTACCAATTTTCCTTGTTAATACAACTTTTATAATCATTCCTAAAATCTTAGTAAAAAAACCACCAATAATTAAAATAATAGTCGATTTAACAAAATTACTTTTTTTCATAAAATATCTCCTTAGGACTTTAAAAAAGTTATAAATTCCTATATAATATATATGTGATGAAATGTATTTTATTATTGGAGGAATTTTTATGGATATTACTTTTGGTTCATTAGAAGAATTATATAAAAGAATTAAACCAGCTCTTTTAACTAAAAAAGAAGAGATGAGAAGAAATGGCTATGTTTATATTAAAGAACAAGATATTTGGAATTATTTAAAAGAAGTAAAATGGATTAATTCTAAAAATTTATCTTTATATGATATGACTAGTGATATATTAAATACAGATGATACCATAATTGATTCTTATTTAAGAGAAAAATTAAATTTCAAAAAAAGAAAAGTTTATTTTGAAGAGGAGATGTAACAATGAAAAAACAACAAGGAATACTAAAATATGTGATATATACAGTATTAATAGTAGCACTTACACTATTACTAATACCAGGTATATTTACTAATCTAAAATATGGATTAGATTTACAAGGTGGATTTGAAGTACTATATAAAGTTAGTAGTCTTAATGAAGGCGAAGAATTAACAGAAGATATGCTTACAAATACATATAAAAATTTATTAAGAAGAATAGATAATCTTGGAGTAGCAGAACCTGTTATTACCATTGAAGGGGAAGACAAAATAAGAGTTCAACTTGCTGGTATAACTGATCAAGAAGAAGCTAGAGAAGTATTATCAAAACCAGCTGTCTTAACTTTTAGAGATTCTAGTGATAACTTATTAATGACAAGTGAAGTATTATCTAGTAAAGGTGCTTCTGTTGGTCAATCATCAAATGGATTACCTGCTGTAGCCTTAGGAATTTCTAAAAAAGATGAATTTTATAGAGTAACAAGTAAAATAAGTAAAACTGAAAACAAACTAATGGTAGTTTGGCTAGATTTTGAAGAAGGTACTGATAGCTATGATAAAGAAAAAGCTACTTGTGGTACTGATACATCAAACTGTTTATCAGCTGCTACTGTATCTGAAGGATTTTCAAGTGATGTAGTAATTCAAGGTAATTTTACAACTGATGAAGTTAAAAAGTTAGTAGATTTTATCAATTCAGGAAATTTACCAACTAAATTAGAAGAAATATCTTCTAAAACAGTAGGTGCATCATTTGGTGCTAATTCATTAGATAAAACATTCTTTGCTGGAATAGTAGGAATAGCACTTGTAATGATTCTTATGGTAGTACTATATAGATTTGCAGGCTTTATATCTGCAGTAGGACTATTAATATATACAGTTATAACATTTGGTATATTCTGGTTAGTAGGTGGTGTTTTAACACTTCCAGGAATTGCAGCAATGTTATTAGGTATAGGTATGGCAGTAGATGCTAATGTACTTAATTTCGCGCGTATTAAAGATGAATTAAGAAATGGTGTTAGCTTAGAAACAGCATTTAAAAAAGGTAATACAAATTCACTTAAAACAATAATAGATGCTAATGTAACTACACTTTTAGTCGCAGTCATTCTATTTATATTTGGTGAAAGTAGTATTAAAGGATTTGCTACAATGTTAATGATAAGTATTTTTGTAACAATGGTAGTTATGGTAGTAATTACTAGATTATTACTAAAAAGATTTGTTAATACAGGATATTTTAATGATAAAGTAAATCTATTTGTAGGAAAAGTAAAAGATAAAAAACAAAAAATAGATTATGTTAAACATAGTAAATTAATATTTATAATTACTGGAATATGTATATTAGTGGGTATTATTTCATTATTTGTTAATGGATTAAACTTAGGAGTAGATTTTAAAGGTGGTAC
>CAZYWD010000039.1:0-2849 GCA_964651795.1 uncultured Muribaculaceae bacterium | reverse complement strand
AGTGTTAATGAAACTTTAATAAGAAATATAGTTACATTTACAACTACATTTGTACCAGTATTATGTTTAATAATATTTGGATCAAAAGAAATACTTAACTTTAATGTAGCTTTATTAATAGGATTGATTGCTGGATTGTATTCTTCATTATTAATTGCTAGTCAAATATGGCTAAAATTAGAAAAGAAAAACATTGGAAAAACAAATCAAAAAAAATGGTATGAAGATGATAAACCAGAAGAAAAGAAAATAAAAGGTATTAACTCATAAGAGGGAGTGATTGGTATGTTAAAAAATACTAAAAAAAATATTCTTGTCGAGCCAGAAGATTTAGTAACGGCTATGACAAAAGCAAAAAAAGAAAAAAATAATTTTATACTTTCACAATTAATGGATTTATTTATTGAATTTGAAGCTATAAGTGAAGAAGGATATATAAAAATAGAAAATAATTCTTTAATTGCTGATTACATCAAAAATACAAAAGGTGTATTTAGTGAAGATAATTTTATAACTCCAAACATTTTAGCTTTAGCGCTTTCAAGAGCAATCTATGAATATAACCATGAAATGAAAAAAGTTATTCAAAAATATTTAGTAGCTTTAATGGATGCTAAAGTAAAAAAAGAAGATCCACAAGTTGTAATAAATCTAATCTTAGATGATGAAAAAGTCGCTAATTACATAATGAAATTTACGACATTTGATGATTATATAAAAGATAAACAAAGTACACCAATAAAAGAAACAAAACAAGCTACTCAAAAAGTAAACAATAAAAGTTATGTAATTATGTGAAAGAAGTGGTCAGATGACTAAAATAAATAAAAATCTTAAATATGAAGATTTAATTGAAAAAATTTCTACATATATGAGTGAAGAAGAAGTAAACATTGTAAAAGAATGTTATGAATATGCTAAAGAGATTCATTTTGGAATCAAAAGATTAACAGGTGAAGACATAATGGTTCACCTTCTTAATGTAGCATACATTCTAACAGATATTGAAGCAGATAAAGAAACAATATGTGCAGGTTTACTTCATGAAACAATAGATAAATTAAATATTTTAAAAAGTGAAATAAAAACTAAATTTGGAACTGAAATTGCTGACTTAGTAGATGGTGTTACTAGAATAAATAAACTTAATTTTGATGTAGAAGGTACTTCTACAGTTGCAGCACAAAGAAAAATTCTAGTTGGTTTATCAGAAGATGTTAGAGTAATAATTATTAAATTAGCTGATAGATTACATAATATGAGAACTTTATGGGTTCATCCTGAAAAAGTCCAAAAAGAAAAAGCCAAAGAAACATTAGAAATATTAACTCCTATAGCACATAGATTAGGTATGAATTCATATAAAAGTGAGTTAGAAGATTTATGTTTAAGATATTTAAAACCAGATGTATATTTTGATATAGTTGATAAATTAAATCAAAATAAAACTGAAAGGGATAAATCAGTTATACAAATGAAAGAAAATGTTAGTGAATTATTATTAGATAATAAAATAACTCACGAAATAAAAGGTAGAGCAAAAAGTATATATAGTATCTATAAAAAATTAGATAAAGGTAAAAAATTTAATGAAATATATGATTTGTTAGCTTTAAGAGTATTTGTAGATACTAAAGAAGATTGTTATAGAGCATTAGGTATAATTCATTCTAAATTTAAACCAATACCTAAAAGATTTAAAGATTATATAGCAATGCCTAAAACAAATTTATATCAATCACTACATACAACAGTATTTGGTATTGATGATCAACCATTTGAAATTCAAATTAGAACATATGAAATGGATGAAATAGCAGAACGAGGTATAGCATCACATTGGTCATATAAAGAGCAAGGTAGTAATAAATTATCTAGTCAAAATTATATGGAACAAAAATTACAATTCTTTAGATCAATTATAGAATTAAACAATGAAGAAACAACTGATGAGGAATTTTTAAAATCAATTCAAGAAGATTTTAGAGAAACAATTTATGTATTTACTCCAAAAGGTGATGTTGTAGAACTACCTAGTGGATCTACACCAATTGATTTTGCTTATAAAGTACATAGTGGTGTAGGTGATAAAATGGTGGGTGCTATTGTAAATAATAGTATTGTACCACTTGATTATGAATTACATAATGAAGATATAATTAAAATTAATACTAATAAAAATTCTGTTGGTCCTAGTCTTGAATGGATAAATATGGCTAAGACAACTCAAGCTAAAAATAAAATTAAAAATTATTTTAGAAAAATAGATAAAGAGGATTACCTTAAAAAAGGTGAAGAAATTCTCCAAAAAGAACTTAGAAAAAATAAGATACCATTTAATGACTTTTTAACTGAAGAAAATATTAATAAAATGATTCAAGAACTTAAAATGAATAGTTTAGAAGAAATATATATTAATTTAGGTAGTAATAAATTAAATATCGTATCAATCTTTAATATATTTGGTGATACTGAATCAAAAGAGGATATGTTATTAAGAAAAGTTCAAGTAAAAGATGGTAATGTAAATATTAAAAATGATATTATTGTTGATGGAATAGATGATATTAAAATTAATCTAGCTGCTTGCTGTAAACCAATTCCAGGAGATAATATTGTAGGTTATATTACTAAAGGTAATGGTATATCAGTTCATAGAATGATATGTCCTAATATTAGTGAATTAGAAGAAAGAATTATTGATGTAAAATGGAATATAATAAAAGATAAGAAATATTCTACTAGTGTAATGATTAGAGCACTTAAAAAAGAAAATATTTTATTAGAAATTATTTCTAAAACTTCAAATAACAATATTAATGTTCAAACAATTAATACTTATAATAATG
>CAZYWD010000038.1:0-6291 GCA_964651795.1 uncultured Muribaculaceae bacterium | reverse complement strand
GCTCTTTCACGCCGAAAATAGTGTAAGCGAAGATAGGTAGTTGCAAATTTTTTTTGTATTTTTTTATAAAATATGATATAATAAAGATGTTTTTAGAAGTATTTTCTGAAAATATGATAATGAAATTGTACTTTTATGTACAATTTTTATTTTATATATAAATGTACTTGTATAAATGCATTTTTTTTTGATATAATTTAAATAGGTGATAATTATGGAATATAGAATAACAACATACGATGAATTTGATACTATTGAGTTAGCGCAAAATTTTGAATCAGAAAAATTTCCTAATATGATTATTTGTTTAGATGGTGAATTAGGTAGTGGTAAAACAGTATTTACAAAAGGTATAGCAAATGCCTTAGGAATAGAAGATAATATCACATCTCCAACATTTACAATAATTAAAGAGTATGATGGAGAATTACCTTTATATCATATGGATGTATATAAATTAGATGGTAATACAGATGGAGTAGGAATAGAAGAATATTTCACAAAAAATGGAGTCGTTGTTATAGAATGGGCAAGTACAATTAAAGATATTTTGCCTGAAGAAAGATTAGATATAAAATTTAAAGTCATAGATGAAAATAGAAGATTATTGATCTTGACACCCCATGGTAAAAGATATGAAGAGTTATGTGAGGCGGTTATATGATAACTCTTTTTTTAGATACGTCAACTACTAAATTAATTGTCGGTATTTATAATGATAATGATTGTATTTTTATAAAGAATGATGATAGTGCTAATGATTTGTCAAGTAAGGTATTACCAAGTATTAAAGAATGTTTAGATAATACTAATTTAACAGTTGATGATATAAATAAAATTATTGTTGTTAATGGACCAGGATCATTTACAGGAGTTAGAGTAGGTGTTACAGTAGCAAAGACTTTAGCTTGGACTAAAAATATTAATATAAATACAATTTCTTCTTTAGAACTATTAGCAACAACTAAAGTAGAAACTGAATATGTAGTACCACTTATTGATGCAAGAAGAGATGCATTTTATGCAGCTATGTATGATAAAAAAGGTAATGCAGTAATAGAAGAATCATATATTACTAGAAAAGATTTATTTAATAAAATAAGAAGACATGCTTCATTAAAAGATATTACATTTATTAGTTATGATGATATTAATGATATTGAAATAATAAAACCAACTTTAAATATAGAAAAGATAGTAAAAAAATATAGTAAAAAGAAGTCATTAAATCCACATAGTGTGAATCCAAATTATTTAAAAAGAGTAGAAGCAGAAGAAAAATTAGATGATAAAAGAAACAAATGATGTAAATATTATTAATAATTTTTTAAAATATTTTGATACTGAAGTATCTACTAATCCTTTTAGAAAATATTTAATATATGATGATAAAGCTATATTAGTTTATAGCGAAATATATGATAGATTAGAAATAGATTATATTTATGTATTTGAAGAACATAGAAACTTAAAAATAGCTTCAAAATTATTAACATACTTATTTGATAAATATAATTATAGTTGTAGTTTAGAAGTAAGATGTGATAATATAAAAGCTATAAATTTATATAAAAAATTTGGATTTGAAATAGTAACAATTAGAAAAAATTATTATCAAGATATTGATGGTTATTTGATGTATAGGAAGTGATAATATGAAAGACACATATATATTTGCAGTTGAATCAAGTTGTGATGAAACAAGTGCTTCAATAATAAAAAATGGACATAAAGAAATAGCAACTACTGTTTTAACACAAATGGATATACATGCATTATATGGTGGTGTAGTTCCTGAAATAGCAAGTAGAAAACATATTGAAAATATAACTATGGTATTTGAAGAAACATTTAAAAAATCAGGTTTAACTATTGATGATATGGATGCTGTAGCAATTACTTATGGACCTGGACTAATAGGATCATTATTAGTGGGTGTTGAAGCTGCTAAAACATTAGCGTTCGCTCATAATAAACCAATTGTACCAGTTCATCATATAGCAGGACATATATATGCTAATAACTTAGAAAAATCAATGAAATTTCCTTTAATAGCTTTAGTAGTTAGTGGAGGTCATACTGAATTAATTTATATGAAAGAAGATTATTCATTTGAGAAAATTGGTGGAACTTTAGATGATGCTGTAGGAGAAGCTTATGATAAAGTTGCTCGTGTTATGGGATTAAAATATCCAGGAGGTCCATTGGTAGATGAATATGGTCATATAGGAAAGGATACCTATAATTTACCACTACCACTTGATGATAATAGTTATAATTTTAGTTTTAGTGGTATTAAATCAGCTGTAATTAATGTAATTCATAATGAAAAGCAAAAAGGTAATGAAATAAATATAGAAAATTTATCTACTTCATTTCAAGAGAGAGTAGTAAATATTTTAGTTAAAAAAACAATGAAAGCTTTAAAAGAATATAATTGTAATAATTTAATAATAGCTGGTGGAGTATCAGCTAATAAAAGATTAAGAGAAGCAATGACTTTAGAATGCAATAAAAATGATATTGATTTAACATTTCCTAATATAAAATATTGTACTGATAATGCAGCCATGATAGGAGCAGCAGGATTCTATGCATATAAACTAGGTAGAAGAGCTGATTTGAATTTAAATGCAAGAGCTAATGATAAATTAAATTAGCTTTTTTTATGTCATAAATTAATTTTTTACATATTTTATTATAGGGAGGAACTATTTATGATTGATTATTTTATGAATTGTAATCATGTAATTCAAGCATTGTATGCAACATTATTTACTTGGGGTGTAACAGCAATTGGTGCCTCATTAGTTTTTTTCTTTAAGACAGTAAAAAAAGGAATAATGGATGCTATGTTAGGATTAGCTGGTGGTGTTATGATAGCAGCATCTTTCTGGTCTTTACTTTCACCAGCAATTGAAATGGCAGATAATTTAAAAATGAATGTTTGTCTTATTGTAGCTTTAGGCTTCTTATCAGGTGGATTACTATTATTTTTAGGCGATAAATTATATGATTTTTTAGATAGAAAAAAAGAAAAACAAAAAAACAGTAGTTTAAAAAGAAGTTTATTATTAATATTTTCTATTACATTACATAATATTCCAGAAGGATTAGCAGTAGGTGTTGCATTTGGATCATTAGCTTATGGATTAGAGGGTGCTACTTTAGTATCGGCTTCGATTTTAGCACTTGGAATAGGTATTCAAAATTTTCCGGAAGGTACTGCTGTAAGTGTACCACTTAGAAGAGAAGGATTTTCTCGAAAAAAATCATTTTTTTATGGTCAATTAAGTGGTATAGTTGAACCAATTTCTGGAGTACTTGGTGCTTTATTAGTATTAAAAATAAGATTATTATTACCATTCTTATTAGCTTTTGCAGCAGGTGCTATGATATATGTAGTAGTTGAAGAAATAATACCAGAAAGTCAAACAAATACGAAAAAAGACCTAATGGCTTTATTTACTTTAATTGGATTTTCTATAATGATGGTTTTAGATGTCGGACTAGGTTAATTATTGACATAAATTAATTAATATAATATAATCTAAATGCGGTCAAATGCATTTAGAGAGGTGTTGAATAATGAAAGACATTATTATGGATACATTAATAGATGGATTAAAATTAATACCATTTTTATTAGTAGCATTCTTAATTATAGAATTAATTGAACATAAACTAAGTAATAAAAGTAAAAAAGTAATTAGTAATTCAGGAAAAGTTGGACCATTATTTGGTGGATTACTTGGAATGTTTCCACAATGTGGATTCTCAGTAATGGCAACTAATTTATATGTAACTAGAATTATTACATTAGGAACATTAATATCTATTTATTTATCAACTAGTGATGAAATGTTACCTATATTGTTATCTGAAAATGCTGATATAAGTACAATATTATTAATATTAGGTATTAAATTAGGTATAGGTGTTATAAGTGGATTTATAATTGATTTATTTTTAAGAAAAACTAAAAAAGTAGAAAAAGTTAATTATGAATTATGTGATGATGAACATTGTCACTGTGAAAAAGGAATAATTAAATCTGCTTTAAAACATACATTAAATACACTATTATTTATTATGATTATTTCATTTATATTAAATATATCATTAGAATACATAGGTGAAGATAATTTATCAAAAATATTCTTAAAAGATAGCATATTTGGACCATTTGTTGCTAGTATAGTTGGTCTTATTCCAAATTGTGGTGCAAGTGTTATGTTGACTGAATTATATTTAAATAGTACTATTTCATTAGGATCTGCTATTGCTGGACTTTTAACAGGTAGTGGAGTAGCCATATTAGTATTATTCAAATCAAATAAAAATTTAAAAGAAAATTTCACTATATTAGGTTTAATTTATGGTATAGGTGCTATATCAGGAGTAATTATTGAAATTATAGGATTATTAATATAATAAAAAAGCTAGTTCTTGTGAACTAACTTTTTTTCTATATATAAAACAATATAGTACATAATAGCAGATATTAAACATAGTAATATAATTCCTGTCATAACTAAATTCAAATTAAAAACTTGTGAACCATACATAATTAAATATCCTAAGCCTTCTTTAGATACTAAGAATTCTCCCATAATAACACCTATTAATGACATACTAATATTTATTTTTAATGAACTAATAATATTATTCATAGAACTAGGTACAACTAATTTAGAAAATATTTGATACTTATTAGCTTGAAAAGATTTCATTAACTTTATTTTATTTGGATCCGTTTCTTCAAAACTTGTTGTAACATTTATAATAGTTATAATTACAGATATTAATAAACTCATTATAATAATTGATTTAATTCCAGCACCAAACCAAATAATGATAATAGGACCAAGTGCTACCTTAGGTAAACTATTAATAATAGTTAAATAAGGATCAACAATTCTTTTAATAGTATTATTCCACCATAATATACTAGCAATCATAAATCCTATAATAGTACCTAATCCAAAACTTATAATAGTTTCATAAATCGTAACAAATATATATTTAAATAATTCTGCTTTAGACAGACCATTTAACGTTTCTAAAACCATTTTAGGACTAGAACTAATAAAAGTATTAATAAGCTTAAAATCAGCTAATAATTGCCATATAATTATGAATAAAACCAGTATTAATATTTGAAATACTCTTATAAAAATTTTCCTATTTTTAATCTTTTTTAAATATTCAATATGTTCTTTACTATACATTATGATCAATATCCTTCCATATTAAATCGTAATAATAAGAAAATTTCTTATCTTTTCTGTTTTCTATAGGAGTACTTTTATTTTCTAAATTAATATCATAAACATTCTTAATAGTACTAGGTCTTTTAGACATAACAATAATCTTATCAGCCATAGAAATAGCTTCAGCTAAATCATGAGTTACAATAATAGCTGTTTTTTTTTCTTTTTTAAGAATTTTATAAACATCATCAGATACAATCAATCTTGTTTGATAGTCTAATGCACTAAAAGGTTCATCCAATAGCAAAATATCAGGTTTAGTTGCTAGAGTCCTAATAAGTGCAACCCTTTGCCTCATACCACCTGATAAATTCTCTGGATAACTATTTATAAAATCAGCTAATCCATAATTTTTTAATAATTTTAAAACATAATCAATATTTTCTTCAGTTAATTCATTCTTAATTTCTAATCCTAGTAAACAATTTTTCAAAATAGTCCTAAATTCAAATAAATTATCATTTTGTAACATATAACCTATTTTAGAATCATTTAAGAAATTAAATTCACCTTCATAATCTGTAATTAATCCAGATAAAATAGAAAGTATTGAACTTTTACCACATCCACTAGGACCTACAATAGCAATAAATTCGCCTTGTTCTATTGAATAAGAAAAGTTATCAACAGCAAGAATTTCTTCTTTATTTGTTTGATACTTTTTCTTTAGATTTTTGATATCTAATATTTTCATTCATTATAATTTCTAATTAGTTTATCATAAGGTGCTCTTTTATTTAATTCAGAAGCATTATCAACTATATCTTGAATATGATTAAAATCTTTTTCTGATATAGTAGTATCATTAAACCAAGCATCAATATCAATATAATTTTGAACTAATTTTTCTAAATCATTAATTGATGTATCTGGAAAGTATGATGCAATATTAGTAGCTATTTCTTTAGCACTATGATTATGAACATAAACTAATCCTTTATTAATTGCTTTATTAAATCCTTTAATTACATCTTTATTATCTTCGATGTAACTTTTTTTAGCATTGTAAGCAGTATAT
>CAZYWD010000037.1:0-6317 GCA_964651795.1 uncultured Muribaculaceae bacterium | reverse complement strand
CATTGATATTTATTTTACACTATGTTATAATTGTAATAGTAAAAATAGGAGGTAACAATGGAAAAGGAAACAATAAAATTTACAGATATTGAAGGAAATGAAAGAGAAGCTGAAGTTGTACTTTGTTTTGAAGAAAATAATAAACAATATATCATATATACTTTCAATGAAAAAGATGAAAATGGAATGATAGCACTTTATTCATCTGAAATGATTCAAAATAATGGAAATACTGAATTATGTGGTATTGAAAATGAAAATGATTGGGCAATGGTTAAAGAAGTAATGAAAAAAGTTATAGTAGATTGGAAGGAGGATTAATTATGTATAAATTAATTAAGGTTCCTAGTAATAATATAGTAGAAACAAAGAGAAATAGAAAAAGTAAAGGTAAAGTAACTTTTATTGAAAAAATAAAAAGCTTTTATTATATCTGGAAATATAGAGTAAACGGATTAGAAGATTTTACAAATGATCAAATTGATGAATTTATCAAGGTATTAAATGATAAAGATTTAAAATACAATTTATCTATCACAGATTTGATAATCAAAAAAGCAAAATTGGCAAATAAAGCAGATGCTGAAAGAGCTTTAATAGATACTGTAAATGCACCTCAGGAAAATGTAGAGAGAAGATATCAAGAAATCCAAAATATCTATAATTATGATGCTGGAAAGATAGATGAAAAAATAGAAAAAATGGAAAAAGCAGATAAAAAGAATGAAAAATTATTAGATATAGTAATGGATGAAAAAATAGCTAGAACAATTGATGAAGAAGTAGCAAATCAACCTGAAATGGAACAAACAGAATTTAGTGATGTAGAATTAGAACCACTTCCAATCGATGAATTAGAAAATGTTAATGAAGCAGGAATGCCAAATGTTGAAGCTCCAGCTGTGGAAACAGATCATTCATTTGAAGAAGAAATAGCTAAAGAAGTAGAAAAACAAATGGAAGAAGAAAGAGCTGAAACTGTCAAAGAAATAATACCTGAAGAGGTAAAGGTTGAAGTTCCAGAAGTAAAAGTTGAAGAACCAAAAGATGAAATGGAAATTATAACTGATAGTCATGTTTCAAATTTATGTAATATATTTGCTACAGTTAAAAATGAAAATGAATTATTACTAAGTAATTTACATAAACAAATTGAAGCTGAAACTATGAAATATGGTGAAGCACTTGCTAATGAATTGAAACAATACGCTTTAGATTGTATCAATAAATCAAAAGAAATTGTTAATCAAGAAAGAGCAAAAAATGAAAAATTAACTAATGAAAATAAAGAATTAACTAATAATTTAGATAATGCTAATAAAACAATCTCTGATAGGGATAATGAAATAGCTAATTTAAAAGCTGAACTTGCTAAGAAAAATGAAGAAATAGTAAATAAAGATAAAAACATTTCTGATTTAAACAATTCTGTAGTAGAAAAAGATGAAAAAATATCTAATTTAGAATCTGAAAATAAAGATTATAAAACTACAGTAGCAACTCTTATGAGAAATAATGCTTTAGATTTAAAAGCAGAACTTGAACAAACAGAAGAAGTTGGTGCAAGAAAACTATAAAAGATTATTAATTTAATCTTTTTTTCATTGTAATTAATAAAAAAAAATAGTATAATCGAATTAGGTGATGTAAATGAATTATATATGGTTAGTAGTTATATTTTTACTTTTATTAGTAGAATTTATGTCAACAACAGTTGTAACAATATGGTTTGCAATAGGTGCTTTAGTAGCATTTATCTTATCTTTTATTACACAAAACTATTTAATAGAAACAATCGTATTTGTATTAACTGGTCTAATATTATTAATAATTTTAAGACCTGCATTAAATACAAAAATCAAGAAATTTATAACAAAATTTAAAAGAGTAAAATAAACTCTTTTTTTTTTAACAAAAACAAGGTATAATATAGAAAGATAATAGGAGGGGTATTATGCTAGGAAAGATAATTGGAATCAATGATGATAGTGTTATTATTAAACTAGATATTGATTTATCTAAAGCAAAAAACTTAATTGGATTACATGTTGAAATGAAAAATGATAATGATTGTATAATCGGTGAAATAACAGATGTAAAGGATGGACATGCTTATATTAATCTATTAGGAGAAATGATAAATGATTCATTTGTTTTTGGTGTAGTAAGGAAACCCTCATTTGCATCAACAGTAAAACTATTAGACACTAAAAATGTAATTAAAGTAATAGGTGTAGAAAATTATAAAGAAGATAAACATTTATATATTGGTACTTCACCAATATATAACGATTTAAAAATAGCTATTGATATGGATTCATTCTTTAGTTCACATTTTGCTATATTTGGATCAACTGGAAGTGGTAAATCATGTGGATTAGCTAGAATTCTTCAAAACTTATTTTCAAAGAAAAATCCTATTCCATATAAAGCAAGTGTTTTTATATTCGATGCATATGGTGAATATCATAATGCATTTAGTAAATTACATAATGAAGTACCACAAATTAACTTTAAAAAATATACAACTAGAGTAGGTATAAATGATACAGAATTACTTAGAATACCATTATGGTTATTAAGTGTTGATGATATAGCACTTCTATTAGATGTAGAAAAACATTCACAATTACCAATAATAGAAAAAGCTTTAAAATTAGTTAATGTATTTGCTAGAGATGAAGAAAAAGTTTTATCAATTAAAAATGATATTATAGCTAGAGCTATATTAGATATATTATCTAGTGGTAGACCTTCTCCTCAAATAAGAGATCAAATTATTTCAATTTTATCATCTTATCATACAAAAGAATTAAATTTAGAAACAATTATATATCAACCAGGATATAGTAGACCTTTAAAACAATGCTTATTAATAGATGCATCAGGTAAAATGAGAGATATGGAATTAGTAATGAATGCTATGGAAAAATTTTTGGCAGATAACTACGAATTATCTTTACCAGATGGAACATTTAAATATACATTAAAAGATTTACAAGATGCATTTGATTTTGCCTTAATATCAGAAGGATCATTAAAAAGTGAAAAGACTTATGATGAAACAAATATCTTAAGAGTTAGATTACATGCATTAGTTAATAGTGATTCAAAAGAATATTTTGATTATCCAAATTACATAGATAAAACAGCTTATATTAAAGATTTATTAACAGCTAATAATGGAGCTAAAGCTCAAATAATTAATTTTAATATTAATTATATAGATGATAGATTAGCAAAGAATATAGCTAAAATATATTCAAAATTATTATTTGATTATGCTAAAAATATAAAAGCTAGAGCTAGTTTACCATTCCATATTATATTAGAAGAAGCACATAGATATGTTCAAAATGATAATGATAAATTCTTATTAGGTTATAATATATTTGAAAGAATTACCAAAGAAGGAAGAAAATATGGTGTTTTATTAGGATTAATATCTCAAAGACCATCCGAATTATCAGATACTTCTTTATCACAATGTAGTAATTTCTTAATATTTAAAATGTTACATCCTACTGATGTCGAATATATTAAAGAAATGGTACCTAATATTACAAATGAAACAACTAAAAGACTTAGAATATTACAACCAGGTAATTGTGTGGCATTTGGTACAGCATTTAAAGTACCAGTACTAGTTAAAATGGATATGCCTGAACCAGCACCTTCTAGTGATAGTTGTGAAATCAGCGAAACTTGGTTCATTAAAAAATAGCTTTTAATAAAGCTATTTTATTATGGGTGAATTTTTATATTCACTTTCAATTAAATTAATTTTTTCTTTTTCATCTAATATAGAAGCATAGACACAAGTACTTCTGAATTCTAGTTCTAACATTCTACTTTTAATACTAGAATAATTAGTAATAATGGGTATATTAACATCTTTCTTAATATTATTTAGATAAGCCCTTCCTTTAATATTAAAACCTAATACTCTAATATATTCAATATCACTAAATGATTTAGCTTCTTCTTTAGTAAAATTACACATAATATGAGTAAACATTCTATTTAATTTATTATAAGTATATCTTTTAGTTTTAATTTTCAAAATCAATTCATCTAATGTTTTAGAATTAACAATATATTTTTTAATTCTATTTTCTATACCTTCATCTACTGTTTGGAATTTATCTAAATTATTTAGATTAGTTAAAATATTGTATTTTAATATAGAAAAATAATCATCAATAAAATGCAATTTCTTATTTAAAAAATTTAAAGTATATTCAGGTACTTGATTCTTAATATCAGAATTATTCTTTAAAGCATATCTGATACTTGTCGCACTACTCATAAAATCTTCTAATTCAGTACAATTATAATTATCATTTCTTTTAATAGTAATAGGTTTTATTTTAGAATTTAACTTAATAATTTCTCTTATATAAGTAATTCCTAATATATCATTTGGTTTACTTATTTTTTTACCAGTTAAATCTAATAAAGCTTTAGATAAAGCGGTAGGATAATTAATTCCTTCATTTAAATATTCTTTAACTATAGAATCATATTTCTTATTATTAATTTGAATATCAGCCATCTCTTTTAATTTATCAATATCATTAGATTCACTACCAAATACTAAATAATTAACACCTAATGCATTCAATATTTGAATACTTCCTTTAGCAAATAAATCAGCACTTTGACTAGAAAAGACAAATGGTAATTCAATAACTAAATCTACACCATAATTTAAGGCAATATCAGTTTTATCCCATTTATCAATAATACTAGTATCTCCTCTTTCAGTAAAATTACCACTCATAACTAAAATAATAGTATAATCAGGGAACATTTCCTTAATTTTTTCTAAATGATATAAATGTCCATTATGAAATGGGTTGTATTCACAAATAATTCCTACACTTTTCATATAACCACCTAATATAACTATATCATATTATCATTGAAAAATATAGATTTATGTGTTATAATTTTATAGCGAGGTGGATTATGATAATAGATATAACTAGCCTTAAAAATAATTCAACAATTAAGATTAATGAAAATATTATAGTTGATAAAGATATCTTAGAAAAATCTAATATAATTGAATTAAAAGATTCAAAAGTAATGGGAGAAATCATAAAAGATAATCTAAATGAATACATTTTAAATGTTATAGCAAGTGGAATCATGGTATTACCTGATTCACTAACACTTAATCCAGTAGACTATGAATTTTCAATCGAAATTGAAGGAAATATTGCTGAATTATTGGAAGAAATTAACGAAAGTTCAAAAAAAACCGAATTTAGTATTGATATTTTTCCAATAATATGGGAAAATATATTAATGGAAATTCCTATGCGTGTTGGTGGAGATGATTCAGACAACATCAAATTGGAAGGGGATGGATGGAAACTTATCCAAGAAAGAGATGAGACATCTATTAATCCAGCATTTGAAAAGTTAAAAGAATTATTAAATGAAAAGTGAGGTGTTAATATGGCAGTACCTTTTAGAAAAGTATCTAAAACAAGTGGAAGAATGAGAAGAACTCATTACAAAATAAGTGAAAATACTACAACTACTTGTCCAAAATGTGGAGCAACTTCAAAACCACATAGAGTTTGCAAAGAATGTGGAACTTATAAAGGAAAAGAAGTTATTAAAAAGGAAGAAACTAAATAGTTGCTTTTTTTTTATAATAAAGTTATAATTAATATGGTGATAATATGAAAAATAAAGGATTTACTTTAATAGAAATGATAGCTGTAATAGGAATAATTGCACTAATGGCAATAATGGTATTACCAATAATAATAAATCAAGTAGCAGGTAAAAAAGAAGAAATAAGTGAAGCTACTGAAAAAATGATTTTTTCAGCAACTGAATTATATATGGATGATAATAGTGCTAGCTATCCAAAGATTGTTAATACAGTTTATTGTATTAAATTAGATAAATTAATAAGTTCTGGATATTTAAAAAGTCCATTAAAGGACGTAAAAGCTGGTAAAGATATAGATACAAGTAGAGTGATTAAATTATCAATAAATAGTTATAGTGAATATGACAATTTCTCTATCTTAGCTAAGGGAGAAGAAACTGAACTATGTTCGTAAACATTCGTTAAGAATGTTTTTTATTTTCATTATAAATATTTAAAATAAATCCTATAATAATCATATAACTAAGTAAACTGGATCCACCATAGCTAATAAATGGTAAAGTAATACCTGTTATTGGCATTAAACCTAAAGTCATTCCAATATTTTGAAGTTGTTGATATATAAGCATACCTATAGTACCAGCAATTATATATTTATTTATATTGTTTTTAGTTTCAAAAGCTA
>CAZYWD010000036.1:0-6362 GCA_964651795.1 uncultured Muribaculaceae bacterium | reverse complement strand
AGAGAAATTTATAATATGTATGTAATAACAATTCCTACAAATAAAGAAATTTCTAGAAAAGATTATGATGATTTAATATTTACTACTAAAAAAGGTAAGTATAAAGCTGTTGTCAATGAAATAAAGGAAAGACATGAAAAAGGTCAACCAGTATTAGTCGGTACTATAGCAGTTGAAACAAGTGAATTATTAAGTTCAATGTTAAAAAAAGAACATATTCCTCATGAAGTTTTGAATGCTAAAAATAATGCTAGAGAAGCTGAAATAATTGCTAAAGCTGGTGAAAAAGGTTCTGTTACAATTGCAACTAATATGGCTGGTCGTGGAACTGATATTAAGTTAACAGATGAAGTAAGAGATTTAGGTGGTTTGTGTGTTCTTGGTACTGAAAGACATGAATCAAGAAGAATTGATAACCAATTAAGAGGTCGTTCTGGTAGACAAGGTGACCCTGGTATGTCACAATTTTGTGTATCATTTGAAGATGAATTAATGGTTAGATTTGGTGGCGAAAGAACAAAGAATATTTTATCTAGAGTTGGCGCTGACGAAGATATGTCGATTAGACTTAAATTTGTTTCTAAATCTATTGAATCAGCACAAAAACAAGTTGAAGGTAATAACTTTGATATTCGTAAAAATTTACTTCAATATGATGATGTTATTAATCAACAAAGAGAATATATTTATGAAAAAAGAAATGAAATATTAGATTCAGAATCTGTACATGATACAGTATTAGTAAATATGAAAAGTTTTATTGAAAATTTAGTAAATTCTCATATTGCTCCAGAAGGATATTTAACTGAAAATGATATGAGTGAGATATTAGAGTTTATGAATACTCAATTATTCAAAGATGATGTAAAAGAAACTGCTATTAAGGATATGAAAGCCGATGAATTGACTAATTATTTATATGATAAAATGATTGGCGAATATAATAGTAAATTAGCAGATATACCAGATGAAATAACAAATGAATTTGAAAAAGCTATATCTTTAAGAGTAATAGATACAAGATGGATGGAACATATAAATACTATGTCCAATTTAAGAGAAGGTATTGGTCTTCGTGGATATGCGCAAATTGATCCATTTAGAGCTTATACTTCTGAAGGATTTGAATTATATGATGAATTATTGAATGCTATTGATAAAGAGATTACATTATTCTTAATTAGAGCCGAAATAAGACAAAATACTGAAAGAAAACAAGTTATAAAAGGTGTTGCTGCTAATGATAACAACAAAATTAAAAAGGCTACACCAAAACAAGTAAATAAAATAGGTCGTAATGAGCCATGTATCTGCGGAAGCGGTAAAAAATATAAACAATGTTGTGGAAAATAAAAGAAACTCATATTTTATGAGTTTTTTTGTTGGATAAAGTGTGATATAATTGTATTAGTTAATTAAGAAGATTAAAGATTTTAATATTATATTAAAATAATATATTAATAAGAAGGAGGTATTTATGAATAGCGGAGTTTATGAAAAATTAAAGGAGTTTAAACAAAAGTACCCAATGACGATTGCATGGAGATTAAAGAAACATGCTAAGATTATTGAATTACATTTAAATCCGGGAGAAGAAATAAAGTATGCTTTTGCAGCTCAAAAAAATGATAATCCATTTGATATTGTCACAACATATGTTGTTGTGCTTACAAATAAAAGAATATTACTTGGAACAAAGAGATTGCTATTTGGTTATTTCTTTACAGCTATTACACCTGATTTATTTAATGACTTAAAAGTAAAAATGGGATTAATTTGGGGAAAAGTTATAATTGATACAGTAAAGGAAGAAGTAATTTTATCTAATATTCAAAGAGAAGCATTAGATGACATTGAAACTAGAATAACAGAATATATGATGAAGGAAAAAAAGAAATATACAAAAAATGAACCTATATTATAGGAATTATGGGAGGCATATATGAAAAATTTATTGACAGGAATTAGACCAACTGGACATTTGCACTTAGGACATTATTTTGGTGCTGTTCAAAATTGGGTTAAATTACAAGATGAATATAATTCCTTTTTTGAAATTGCTGATGTACAGGCTTTAACTGATAATTTCAATAATCCAGAAATGGTAGCAAAAAGTGTTAGAGATTTAACAATTGATTTATTATCAAGTGGTATAGATCCAAATAAGGCGACTATTTTTGTTCAGTCATATATACCTGAAATTGCTGAATTAACGGTTTATTATTCAAATTTGGTAACGATAGCTAGATTATATAGAAATCCGACTGTTAAATCAGAAATAGCACAAAAGAAAGAATTATTTGGTAATTCCGGTGAAGGAGTTACTTATGGTTTCGTTGGGTATCCAGTTAGTCAGGCAGCAGATATAACAGCTTTTAGAGGGGAGATTGTCCCTGTTGGTGAAGATCAAATGCCATTGTTAGAACAATGTAGAGAAATAGTGAGAAAATTTAATAATATTTATGGTCCAACTCTAATAGAACCAGAAGGTGTGCTAAGTAAAAACAAGAGGATAAAAGGATTAGATGGTAATGAAAAAATGGGAAAAAGTTTAGGAAATGCTATTTATTTGTGTGATTCAGAGGAAGAAATCAATAAAAAAGTTATGAATGCTATAACAGATCCCAATAAAATAAAGAAAGATGATCCTGCTAATCCAGATGTTTGTATGGTATATTATTATCACAATTTAGTAAATAAAGAAAATTTATCTACTGTTTGTAGCGAATGTAAAAAAGGTGAAAGAGGATGCGTAGCTTGTAAAAAAGAATTAGCTTCAAAGCTAAATGAGTTTTTACAAGATTTTAGAGATAAAAGAAAGTATTATGATCAAAATCCAGAAATTGTTGATAATATTTTAAAATCGGGTATACAAAAAGCTAGAAAAATGGCACAAGACACAATGCTAGATGTTAAAAAAAGTATGAAAATAGATTATTTTGAATAGTCTATTTATTTTTTAATATTATATAATGAAAACGAAAAAATCATTATGAGGACTATATTATTGCATATTGATTTTTATTGTGATATATTTATATTAAGGAGGAATTAAGATGGTAAGAGAAAAAAATATTGCGACATGCGTTATATTATCAATAATTACATGCGGGATTTATGGCATTGTTTGGTTTATTACTTTAACTGATGATGCAGCAGTTGCTAGCGATGACAATAAAATGTCTGGTGGAATTGCATTTTTACTTACAATCGTGACTTGTGGAATCTACAGAATCTATTGGAGTTATGTAATGGGTAAAAATTTATGCGAAGCTAAAGACAAGGCTGGCTTACGTGGAAATGATAATGCTGTATTGTACTTAATATTAAGCATATTTGGATTAGACATCGTTAATTATTGTTTAATGCAATCTGATTTGAATGATATTGCAAAAGCATAGAGCTTTAATTATTACTATACTAATATTTGTTATTGCTTTTTTGTTAAAGATTGAATGTCCGATTCATAAATTTATAGGAATTTATTGCCCAGGTTGTGGAATAACAAGAATGTTTGTCTCTTTGTTTGAATTAAATTTTTATCAAGCATTTAGATATAATCCACTTTTATTTATATATTTAATCTTTTTAGGTGTTTATTATTTATATTATCTCATAATGAGAACATTAGGTAAGAAACCTATTAAATTATCAGACAAATTTTTGTATGTAATAATAGTCATTACGGTTTTATTTGGTATGTTAAGAAATATTAATTTATTTAGCTGGCTAGCTCCAACTATCATAAATTAATATTTTTTTACTTTTTTCTTTAAATTATTCACTAAATTTGATATAATATTAATAAGAATATAAAAGGGTGTGAATAATATGGAAAAATTATTATTGACAAATCTTGATAATTCCACTTTTGAAGTGGAGTTAATAAGATATTTTTCATATGATCAAGATTATTATTTAATATATACTTTGAATGAAAAAGATGATAAAAATTATTTAAAACTATATTTGGTAGAAATATTAGAAGAATTAGGGGAACCAATTGTTCAAAATATAAAAGATGAAGATGAATGGAAAAATATGCAAAATATAGTTAAGAAAGTAATTAAAGAAATAAAAGCTGGTACTAGAGATTTACTAAAAGATGAAAGCCCATTAATGTTAGAAAAAATTATGATAGATGAACCAAGATATTTTAAATTGGATGAAAAGTTGGCAAATATACTGGCATCAAATTATTCTTATTCAATTAATAGTGAAATGACTATGGAAGAAATGAATTCAATTCAAGATAATATATCAGAAAATGATTTCATTATTGAACCAATTGATTTACCTAGTGATGAAGTTATTATTTTAGAAACGGAGGATTCAGAAACTATGAAAATAGATGAAAAAGATTTAAATATTACTCCTAATGATGAAATTGTTGAGTTAAGTAATACTGAAATAGTTGATAATGAAAAAGATGAACAAGAAATGGATTATAAAGCGTTATATTTTGCACTTAAAGAAGAAAAAGAAGCTACTGATGTATTATTAGATGATTTATTACAAAAATTATTAAAATATAAAGAAAAATATGGAGAGCTAGAATAATAGTTCTTTTATTTTGTATAAAATATTTTTTTGCTCATAAAATTAAATGAGGTGAATATATGAAAAATTGGATTTCGTATTTTTATGGTATAAATATTGACGATATTCACCAAGTTAAGAATAGATATAAGTTTAAATATAATAATAGTAATTATGTATTAGAAAAAATTTCAGTTGAAAATGAAGAAAATTTGACTGATAAAGTAAATGAAGTCTATAGATTTAGTCTATATCTCTTATTTAATGGATTTATATGCAATGAAATTATTATTAATGTAAATAACGAAGTTATCACATATATCGAAAATCAAGCTTTTGTTTTAATGAAAACTTTTAATAATTTTGAGAGTGTGATTACTTTTGATGATTTAAATAATAGTATTGTTAGGATAGATAATATTGAAATTGTAAAGAAACAGAATGATTGGAAAAAATTATGGTCAAATAAAATAGATTATTTTGAATATCAAATTAGTGAATTAGGATTAAAATTTCCATTAATTAGAGAAAGCTTTAGTTATTTTGTAGGTTTAACAGAAAATGGTATATCATTATTAAATTTTGTAAAAAATAATGATTTGTATTTAACACATAAGAGAATAAATACTCATAGTACCTATTATGATCTTTATAATCCCTTTAATATGATTTTAGATACAAAGGTTAGGGATATTTGTGATTATTTTAAAGACATTTTTATTAATGATAAAGAGATGCACATTAGAGATTATATTGAAAAAAACCAATTGACAGAAAATGAAAAACAACTTTTTTTTATTAGAATGATATATCCGTCCTTTTATTTTGATATATATGAAGAAATAATGGCAGGAAGCGAAGAAAGTAAAATTAATAAATTACTCTATAAAATTGATAAGTATGAATTGTTATTAAGAGAATTAATGAACTATATTAACCAAGAAAAAATGATTATTCCTAATGTTGAGTGGTTAAAAAAAATGTAAACAAAATTATTTGCTTACATTTAAAACTTTTTTCACTTCAGGAATTTCAGTTATAATAGCCTGTTCTATTCCTTCGCTTAAAGTTAAATCTAACATTTCACAATCTGCACAGGCTCCTTGCATTTTTATATATACAATATTGTCCTCATATTTGACAAATTCAATATTTCCTCCATCATTTATCAAGAAAGGTCTTATTTCATCAATTACTTCAATAATTTGTTTTTCTATTTCTTTCATATTATCACCACTGTTAATTATATTATATAAAATGATATAAGTAAACCTTTTAATTAAATTAATTTTATGTTATAATAATCACTATGAGGTGTCTGCTTATGACAAAATATAAACAAGGAAATATAATTAAAGTCAATGTTACAGGAACTACAGAATATGGTATATTTGTTAAAACTGACAATGACTATACAGGTCTTATCCATATTTCAGAGGTATCAAATAAATTTGTTCAAAATTTAAAAATGTTTGTTTCTGATAGTGAAAACATTTATGCTGAAGTACTAGAATGTGATGATATTAATAAACAACTTAAATTAAGCATAAAAAATATTCAGTATAAGAACAAAGGAATGAAAAAAAGAAAAATAGTTGAGACAAAGCATGGTTTTCAAACGTTATTATATAAATTACCATTTTGGATTGATGAAAACATAAAAAATCATAAAAATGAAGTAAATTCTATTGACAAATAATTTTATAAATGATATATTTAATTACGTCCAGTACATGACATGGGTGATTAGCTCAGTTGGTTAGAGCATCTGCCTTACAAGCAGGGGGTCATAGGTTCGAGTCCTATATCGCCCACCATGCCGA
>CAZYWD010000035.1:0-6448 GCA_964651795.1 uncultured Muribaculaceae bacterium | reverse complement strand
GGTTATGTAATGGTTGCTATAGTAGGTGGATATTATACAATTAAAGGAAAAATTACAGTAGGTAATATTCAATCATTTATTCAATATAATAAAC
This sequence comes from uncultured Muribaculaceae bacterium, assembly GCA_964651795.1. Lineage (GTDB taxonomy): Bacteria > Bacillota_I > Bacilli_A > RF39 > UBA660 > CAJOJO01. Next base: position 6,354 of record CAZYWD010000035.1, on the reverse strand, counting down.
AGTTTACTCAACCAATCTCACAAGTAGCTCAAATATCTAATATGATTCAATCAATGATTGCTTCAGCTGAAAGAATATTTGAATTCTTAGATGAAGAAGAAGAGGTATATAATAAATCAAATCCAATGCCTATTGATGAAATTAAAGGTAATGTTGAATTTAAAAATGTTAAATTTGGATATGATGAAGATAAAATAATAGCTATAGTAGGGCCAACTGGAGCAGGTAAAACTACTATGGTAAAATTACTTATGAGATTTTATAATGTCAATGATGGTGAAATATTAATAGATGGAATAAATATTAATAAGTTTAAAAGAAAAGAATTAAGAAAAATATTTGGTATGGTTTTACAAGATACTTGGTTATTCAATGGAACTATTATGGAAAACTTAAGATATGGTAGATTAAAATCTACTGATGATGAAGTAATAGAAGCTGCTAAAGCTGCTTATGTTCATCACTTTATTCAAACTTTACCAGATGGTTATAATATGGAATTAAATGAAGAAACAAATAATATATCAGGTGGTCAAAAACAATTATTAACAATTGCTAGAGCTATTTTAGCTAATCCTAAAATATTAATACTAGATGAAGCTACAAGTAGTGTTGATACAAGAACTGAAATATTAATTCAAAAGGCTATGGATAAATTAATGGAAGGAAGAACTAGTTTTATAATTGCTCACAGATTATCTACTATCAAAAATGCTGATTTAATATTAGTAATGAAAGATGGAGATATTGTTGAAACTGGAACTCATAAACAGTTAATTGAAAAACAAGGCTTTTATGCTAATTTATATAATTCACAATTTGAAGAAGCTTAAAAAAGCTTCTTTTTATATGTAAACTTTATTAAAAAAGTGATATAATAATTGTAGGTGTTTGTTATGAATGATATTATAAAAATTAAAAAAAGATTACAAAAACAAAGAATAATATTAATTAGTTTAATGATATCATTAATCTCTTTACTAGCAATTCTTTATATTGTACTTGTTCCATATATAGTTTTAAATGGGAAAGAAAAAATAAATATAGAAGTAAATAATAAATATATAGAATTAAATGCTAAATCATATGTTGGTTTAAAAGAATTAAAAGAATTAGAAATAGACAGTAATGTTGATACATCTAAAATAGGTGAATATGAAGTTAAATATATTGCTAAATATAAAAATATTAAATTTACAAAAGTTAGAAAAGTAACTGTAGAAGATACTACTAGTCCAGTTATTACATTAAATGGTAATATTGAAACTAATATTTGTTCTCTAGATAGTTATACCGATGAAGGAGCTTCCGCAATCGATAATTTCGATGGTGACTTAACTGACAAAATAAAAGTAGTAAAAAATAAAAATAGTATAATTTATAGAGTAACAGACTCAAGTGGTAATGAAGCAACTTTAGAAAGAAAACTAATTGTAAATGACATTGAAGTACCAACCATAAGTATTAATGGTAATGAAAATTTATCTATTCAAAAAGGATCAACATATGTAGATGAAGGAGCTAGTGCATTAGATAACTGCGATGGTGATTTAACTAGTAAAATTGCTACTACAGGAACAGTTGATACAAATAATTTAGGTGAATATTCTATAAAATATGAAGTAATTGATAGTAGTAAAAATATAGCTACAAAAGAAAGAAAAATAGTTGTAGTTGATAAACCAAATTATAGTGATAGAGTAATCTATTTAACATTTGATGATGGACCAAGTTATAGTATAACTCCTGGTATATTAGATATATTAAAAGAAGAAAATGTAAAAGCTACATTCTTTGTCATAAATCATAGTGATAGTTTAAATTATTTAATAAAAAGAGAATATGATGAAGGACATACAGTCGCACTTCATTCATATACACATAACTATGGTACAATCTATTCTAGTGTAGATGCTTATTTTAATGATTTAGATGCAATTGCTAATAAAGTTAATAGTATTATAGGACATAAACCTAATATCATTAGATTTCCGGGTGGAAGCTCTAATACAATTAGTCGTTTTAATCCGGGTATTATGACAACACTTTCTAAAGAAGTAGCAAATAGAGGATATGTTTATTTTGATTGGAATATTTCAAGTGGTGATGCTGGAGAAGCATATACTTCATCCGATGTTTACAACAATGTAATAAATAATTTGAATTCAAAAAATAATGTTGTATTATTACATGATTTTGAAAGCAATTATAAAACACTTAATGCATTAAGAGATATGATTAGATATGCAAAAAGTATTGGATATAATTTTGATAAAATAACAGAATTTACTCCAAAAATAATACATCGTGTAAATAACTAAGCAGATAAATTAAATTTGTATATAAATTCTATTTATCTGTTTTATTTTAATTACAAATTTAAAAGAAGTAATATTTGACCTTTTTTTAAAAATAATATATATATAAGTTTAGGTGATATTTATGAATAATGAAATAATTAAAAAAATAGAAAAATTTTTAAATAAAGAAGTAACAAATGAAACTGTAATTTGTTTATTTTATGATGTCGGTTTTATGATAAAAGATTATAATAATAAACAATTAATAGAATTAGAATTAATGTTAAAAAGCAATTATGGAATTGTTATAGCTTTCACTAAAAGAAATTTAAAAAATATGATTAAATTTTATAATGAAATAGATGATATAAATAAATATAAAAATGTATCATGGATAAATATTTTAAAAAATAATTTAATTGAATATACAGAAGATGGCACTTTAAAAGAACTTCAAAAACTTAAAATCACTTTGGATAACACTAAATAAATGTTATAATTATAATAGGAGGTAATGATATGACACCACATATAGAAGCAAGAAAAGATGAAATAGCAAAAACAGTAATAATGCCGGGAGATCCTTTAAGAGCAAAATTAATTGCTGAAACTTATTTAAAAGATTATAAATTAGTTAATAAAGTAAGGAATATATATGCTTATACAGGTTATTATAATAATAAACAAATAACAGTTATGGCATCTGGTATGGGTATGGGTAGTATTGGTATATATTCATATGAACTATTTAAAGATTATGATGTTGATAATATCATAAGAGTAGGTAGTTGTGGAGCTTATACTGATAAAATAAACATAGGAGATGTTATTTTAGTAGAAGAAGCATATACTGATTCTAATTATGCATTTTTACAAGATGGAATAGAATGTAATAATCTAAAATCATCTGATAAATTAAATTCAAAATTTATAAATGAAGATGTAATAAGAGGAAAAATATTAACAAGTGATGTTTTTTATAAAGAAAATGAAAATTATAAAAAAATGTATTTAGAACATAATTGTATAGGAGTTGAGATGGAAGCTTTTGCTTTATTTCATAATGCTTCTAAATTAGGTAAAAATGCTACTTGTTTATTAACTGTATCTGATAATTTTGAAACTAATGAACATTTAACTTCAGAAGAAAGACAAAATACATTTACTAAAATGATTGAAATAGCTTTAAAAATAACAGAATAGGGGAAACATAATGAACTATGAAAAACAAGAATTAGATAATTATAATTTACATATTATTAAAACTAAAGATTTTAAAAATACAACAATTTCAATTCATTTTAGAAGAGAAATTGATAAAAAAGAAGTAACTAAAAATAGTGTTTTAATATATACATTAATAGATTCTAGTAAAAAATATAAAAATAGTAAAGAGTTAGAAATAGAAACAGAAAACCTATATGGTTTAGGAATATCTTTTCAAAATATTAATTCTGGAAAATGTCGCATATTAGAATTTAAAACTAAATTTTTAAATGAAAAATATACAGAACCAGGTATGTTTCTAAAATCTTTAAATTTTTTATTAGAATTAATATTTAATCCTAATGTAGAAAATAATAAATTTAATGAAGAATCATTTGAGTTAGGATATCGTATTGCTAAAGAAGAAATAGAATCAATTAAAGATATACCACCTATGTATAGTAAAATTAGATTATTAGAAGAAATGAATAGTGAAAATCCTGCTTTTTATAGAAAAGCTTATTTAGAAGATTTAGAAAAAATAAATAGTGAGAATTTATATGAATATTATAAATCAGTAATAGATAATGATATAGTAGATATATATATAGCTGGAGATATAACTGATGAGATGATTGATTCATTAAAACAAAATATTAAATTAAATAAAAGAGAAAATATTAATTTAGAACATTTTTCAATAGAACAAAAAGTTAATGAAGAAATACTTTCTAAAGAAAAATTGCCTATAAAACAAGCAATTTTAAGTATGGGTTATGTATTTGATGATTTAACTAAATTTGAGAGAAGATATGGATTATATTTTTTAAATTTCATTTTAGGTGGTAGTGGTGATTCATTACTATTTAAAAATGTTAGAGAGAAAGAATCATTATGTTATAGTATTTCATCTAATTCTAGTGTTATTACTAGTAATATAATAGTTAAAGCTGGTATTAATTCAAAAGATTATGAAAAAACTAGAAAATTAATAGAAAAAGAAATAAAAAATTTAAAAAATGGGAATTTTGATGATAGTGAAATAGATAAAGGTAAAAAATGTTTTGAAAATAGTACTATAGGTATATATGATTCAATAGATTCAATGGTAAACTTATATTCATCTCATGAATATTTAAATACTGATTTAATAGAAGAAAAGTTAGAAAATGCTAAAAAAATAACTAAACAAGATATTATCTCTTTAGCGCACAAAATGAAATTAAGTAAAATATTTTTATTAGAAGGGGATGAATCTAATGAAGAAAATTAATATTAATAATTTAGATTTAGAACTTTTTTATAAAAAATTAAATAATGGACTAGAAGTATATATTGTACCAGATAAAAGTAAAAAAAATACCTATGTTACATATACTACAAAATTTGGTAGTAATAATTTAGAATTTGTATCAGAAAATGAGAAAATTAAATTAAATGAAGGTATAGCTCATTTTTTAGAACATAAAATATTTGAACAAGAAGATGGTTCTTCACCATTTAATGAGTTTGATAAAAATGGAGCAAGCGCTAATGCATTTACTAATTTTGATCAAACTACTTATTTATTTTCAGGACCAGATAATTTTGAAAAAAATTTAAAAATACTAATTAATTTTATATCAAAACCATATTTTACAGATGAAAATGTAGAAAAAGAAAAAGGTATCATTATTCAAGAAATTAAAATGTATGAAGATTCACCTTTTAGAGAAGGATTTAAATATATTAAAAACAATATTTTTAAAAATCATCCTATAAAATATGATGTAGGTGGTACTATAGAAAGTGTTAATAGTGTTACTAAAGAAGAATTATATAAGTGTTATAATACTTATTATGATCCTTCTAATATGTTTATTGTAATAACAGGTAATGTTGATTATAATGAAGCTATTAAGATAATAGAAAGTAGTTTTAGTGATAAAAAATCTGATTTAAAAATCGAAAATATAAAATATGAAGAACCAGATGAAGTTGAAAAAGATTTACAAACTATTAAAATGAATGTAACAATACCTAAAGTTAATTATGGTATAAAAATAAATATGGATGATTGTAAATTATCATATAAATTAATTAAACAATATTTATCAATATATTTTGATTCAATTATAAGTGCGACTTCTGAATTAAGTGAATACTTAAAAAAAGAAGGAATTATTACTGATGATTTAGATTATTGTTTTGAACAAGCTGATAATCATTTATTAGTGGTTATAATTGGTGAAACGAAAGAAAAAGAAAAATTAGTTGAAGCTTTAAAAAATGAATTAAATAAAATACCAAATGAAGAAACTTTTGAAAGAAAGAAAAAAGTATTTTTAAGTTCTATTGTAGTCGCAACTGATAATATTATTAGATTAAATGATATGATTACTAGTTCAATTATTAATAATAAGGCATTTAATCCAGATTTATATAATCAATTAAAAGCATTAAATTATAATGAATTATTAGAAGTAATAAATAATATAAAATTTAATAATATTTCTATATTATATATAGATCCAAAATAAGAAATAATTTATTTCTTTTTTTATATAATTAAATAGGTGGTAATATGAGATTATCTGAATTACAAAATAAAGATATAGTTAATATGAATAATGGTAGTAAAATAGGTGTGATAATAGATGTTGTAATAGATGAATTAAATGGTAATATGATATCATTAATAGTTCAAAAAAATAAGCTAATAAATGTATTTAATAATAGTGCTGAATTTGAAATAAAATGGGATCAAATAAAAAAAATAGGTGATGATGTAATTTTGGTAAATATATGATATAATTATATAGGTGATAGTATGAAAGTTTTATTATATACAGAAAATTTAAAAGCAATA
>CAZYWD010000034.1:0-6546 GCA_964651795.1 uncultured Muribaculaceae bacterium | reverse complement strand
AAGAAAAAACATTATATCATATGGTAAGTGATTATGTAAAAAAAATAAATAAAAACAATAAAATATTTGTAATACATAGATTAGATAAAGATACATCAGGAATAGTAATGTTTTCTAAAACAGAACAAATAAAAAAACTATATCAAGATAATTGGGATGATTTAATTAAATCAAGAAAATATTATGCATTAGTAGAAGGTAAAGTAGATAGTAATGGATATATTGAATCATATTTAAAAGAAGATAAAAACTATATGGTATATAGTACTAAAGATAAATCAGGTAAACTAGCTAAAACAGAATATAAAGTAATAAAATCAAAAAATGACTATAGTTTACTAGATATAAATATATTAACAGGTAGAAAAAATCAAATAAGAGTTCATATGAAAGATATAAACCACCCAATAGTAGGAGATAAAAAATATGGTTCTAAAAAAAATCCAATAAGAAGATTAGGACTACATGCTTACGCATTAGAAATAATCAATCCTACAAATAGAAAATTAATGAAATTTATAGACAAAATGCCTAGAAAATTCAAAATATAAAAAGAAATTTCAAAAAAATGAAATTTTTTTTTGATTTTAGGAGGAAATTGAAAAGTTTTATCGAATAATTATAGTGAGGAGGTGAAAAGCATATGCGAAAATACGAACTTGTTAAACAAGACAACTTAAAAGATTGTGGTGTTGCATCTTTAGAAACTATTATTAAACATTATAAAGGTTTTGTTCCACTTGAAAAGTTAAGAGAAATGACGAAAACAAATAAAAATGGAACAACTGCCTACCATTTAATAGAAGCTGCTAAAGAAATAGGATTTGAAGCTTATGGAATTAAATGTGAATTACAAGATATAAATGTGAACAACATTACTTTACCGGCAATAGCGCATGTTATAATTGATAATTCATATAAACATTTCGTAGTAATCCATGAAATAGATTCAAAGAAAAAAACTATTATCATAGCAGATCCTGCTGATAAAGTTAAAAAAATGACGTTTGATGATTTCAAAAAAATATATCAAAAAACACTTGTTATATTATTCCCAATAAAAAAATTAGAAACAAATATTAAACAAAATAACTTTCTAAAAAAAATTAAAAACTCTTATTTTAAACACATAAAAATCTTTATTATTATTTTATTCCTTTCTATAGCCTTTATGTTCTTGAATATTATGAATCTATTTTTATTAAAACAATTATTAAATAAAAACACAAGTCTATTATTTATTATTTGTTCATTATTAATTTTAATAAAAGAAATAATAAATTTTTCTAAAAATAAATTAATAATAAAATTAAATAAAAAAATAAGTCAAAGTATATCAAATGAAGTATTTTCTCATATAATTAAACTTCCTTATAATTTTTATCGCAATCGGACGACAGGTGAAGTTATATCGAGATTTAATGATTTAGAAAAAGTAAAAGAATTTATAAGTAATTTATTAATAAATATATCTTGTGACTTATTATTAATAATTTCTTCTAGTATATTACTTTTAAATATCAGTAAAATATTATTTCTATTCTCCATTCTTATATTAATACTTTACATATTTAATAATTTAATATTTAAAAAAAATCTATTTAAAAAAATAGAAAAAATTAAATTAACAAATGAAAAAACAAATTCATATATGATTGAATCAATCGAAGGATTTGAAACAGTAAAAGGACTAAATTTAGAAGATAATTTCATACAAAAATTTTCTAAATTATATAATAAACATTCAAACAATATTTTAAATTATCAAAAAACTTATAATATAGAAAATAGTATAAAAAATATAATTTCAGATATTGGATTCTTATTAATAATATTTATAGGTATGATATTAATAAATAATAATTTATTAACTATACAAGAACTATTTATATTTAATACAATTTTATCTTATTTCATCGAACCTATAAAAAACATATTTGAAAATAGTTATTTATATAAAGAAGCAATTATTTCAATTAGAAAAATAAATGAATTATATTATGATGAATTTAAAAATATAAATAATGATCCAGTTGATAATATTAGATTTAATAATCTTAATTATTCTTATGATGATTATAAAAACACACTAGAAAATATAAATCTAAGAATAAATAAAACTGATAAAATTATGTTAATAGGTAAAAGTGGATGTGGTAAATCAACTATATTAAAATTAATAAAAAAATACTATGAAAATTCTAAAGTCCTAATAAATAATTCAGAAGAAAAAAACAAAAATATTTTATATGTTTCTCAAAATGAATTCTTATTTACTGATACTTTATATAATAATATTACTTTAGGAAGAAAAATAGATGAAAATAAATTTAATGAAATAGTAAAAATTTGTGAAATAGAAGAAATAATTAAAGATAAAAATTTAGGATTCAATTTATTAATTGAAGAAAATGGTTTTAATATTTCAGGTGGTGAGAAACAAAGAATAATCTTGGCTAGAACACTACTATCTAATTTTGATTGTTTATTACTAGATGAATCATTAAGCGAAATCGATATAAACTTAGAACGGAAAATTCTAAAAAACATTTTAAAAAAATTTAAAAATAAAACAATAATTTTAGTTTCACATAGATTAGATAATTTAGATTTATTTGATAAAATGGCTAAAATAAAAAACAAACAATTAGAAATAATTAAAAGGAGGGAACAAAATGTTTAGATACTTATGGAGAGCAACATGTATGATTTTTTGGATAATATTCAGATAAAAGAAGATAACGAAGTTACAATAGAAATAGATATTGATGAAATGTTAGAAGAATTTGAAAATGTAGTAATAAAAATAGTAAGTAATAATGAAATAATTAAATTAGATAAATATCAAAGGAGGTATAATAATGAATATAATGAATAAAGAAGAACTAATGAAAATAAATGGTGGTGGATTTTCATTAAGTGCTGGACTAATATTTGGTGGAATATTAACTTTTCTAATAGGACTATTTGATGGATATGTGAGGCCATTAGCGTGCAAATAAATGATCAACAAGAACTTCTAAATATAACTGGAGGTATTAGTGCATCTTATATTACAGCCCTTGTTAGAGGTATAAATTCCATATTAGAATTAGGCCGTAGTCTCGGAACTGCTTTAAGGAGATTATTCTCTGGAAAAATTTGCTAAGGTTAAAAAAATCACATTATTATTTATAATATTTTTACTATTATTTATCTTAGGTACCTATTGTGGTACTTATATAAGACAAATGATGGAAGGAGTTTGTTGTAGATAAAAATTATAAAAAAAGTCTATTTTTGGACTTTTTTTCTTTTAAAATAAGAAAAATGTTGAAAAAAGGACTAAGAAGTGCTATACTATTTTTAGTCAAGAAGGGAGGGATATCGTGACAAAAGTAATCGTAAAAAACGGAAATGTTGAAAATGCATTAAGAATTGTTAAACAAAAAAGTGCAAAAGATGGTTCCTCAAAAAAACTTCGTGAAAGAATAGAAGGCTATCAAAAACCTGGTGTAAAAAGAAGATTAGCTAAAAAAGAAGCTATTAAAAACAGTAGAAAAAAACAAAGAGAAAATTATTAAGAGCTTTATAAGCTCTTTTATTGGAGGAAAATATGAGAGAAAAAATAATAGAAGATTTAAAACAAGCTATGAAAGATCAAGATAAAGAATTATTAGCAGTTATTCGTATGGTAAAAGGTGCTATTAGTTTAGAAGAAATAAATAAAAAAAGAGAATTAACTGATGACGAAGTAATTGATGTAATTTCAAAACAAATTAAAACTAGAAAAGAATCAATTACCGAATTTCTAAAAGGTAATAGACAAGACTTAATAGATAAAACTAATTCTGAAATAGAAATATTAAGTAAATATATGCCAGAACAATTATCAATAGAAGAAATAAATAGTGAAATAGATAAAGCTTTTAACACTATTAATCCAACTGGAATGTCTGATATGGGTAAGATAATGGGTTTAGTAACACCTATATTTAGAGGTAAAGCAGATATGTCATTAGTAAGCAAAATAATTAAAGAAAAACTTAATAATTAAAGAAAAACACTTTTTTTCAATTTTTTCTTTTTTTTTTTGCTATTTTATAGTATAATTGTATATAGATTATAGGGGATGATATCGTGAAACATGTCTATACAAGTATTGATATCGGTTCAGATACTATCAAGGTAGTAGTTTGTGAGCTATTTAATAATAAATTAAACTTACTTGCAGCATCTTCTGTTAAATCTAATGGAATAAAAAAGGGATTAATTGTCGATGGACACCAAGCAAGCATATCTTTAAAACAAGCCTTAAATGATGTTGAAGAAATGCTTGGAATCAAAATCAAAAAAGTTATCGCTACTGTACCTAATTATTTTTCAGAATTTGCTATGGTAAAAGGATCAATAGAAGTTGATTCAGAACTAGAAATAACTGGACAAGACATTGTAAAAGTATTTCAAAATGCAATGAAAACTAAAGAAAAAGGTAATAAGGAAATGGTAACTGTAATTCCAGTTGATTTTACAGTTGATAATGAAAGTATTAAAGATCCAAAAGGTAAATTAGGAAGTATTTTAGGAACTAGGGCTATAATGGTTTTAACACCTAAGAAAAACATACTTTCAGTTGTTAGTTTACTTGAAAATACTGGATTAGAAGTAGTTGATGTATCACTTAATAGTATAGGTGATGTTAACTCTGTAAAAGATAAGAGAATTAAAGATTCAGTTGGTGCTATTGTAAATATAGGACATGAAACTACATCTATATCACTATTCAATAAAGGAATTATTGTTAATAATTCAATGATTGGTGTAGGTGGAAAAAACATTGATAATGATATTGCATATATTTATAAATTAAAAAATGAAGATGCAAAATTAGTAAAAGAACATTTTGCTTTAGCACATAAAAGATATGCTAGCAAAACAGAATATTTTGATGTTACAAATAAACTTGGTGAGGATATAAAAATCAACCAATTCGAAGTGTCCGAAGTAGTAATGGCTAGGTTAGAAGAAATATTAGTTTTAGCAAGAAAAGAAATAAATGTTTTGACAAAACACGAAGTTAATTATATACTAATAACTGGTGGAACAAGTAGTATGAATAATTTTTCTTTAATTGCTGAAGATGTTTTAGGTGATAAAACTACAGTTGGTGATATAAGATTAGTTGGCTTAAGAAATAATAAATATTCAGCAGCAGTTGGAAATATAGCTTATTTCATAGGTAAACAAAAATTAAAAGGAAAAATATTTTCATTAATTAGTAGAGATGATATGGAACAATTATCATCAAACAAAAGAAATTTAATAAATGTTTCAAATGAATCAATGCTTGGAAAGGTATTCGGATACTTTTTTAGCGAATAGGGAGGATTATTAATATGTTTGGATTAGAAATCGATCAATTAGCAAAAATTAAAGTTATTGGTGTTGGTGGCGGAGGTAACAATGCTGTTAACCGAATGATAGAATCAGGAGTACAAGGTGTAGAATTTATAGTAGCAAATACTGATCTACAAGTTTTAAACAACTCTAAAGCCCCAATTAAAATACAAATAGGAACTGAACTTACAAGTGGTTTAGGAGCAGGAGGAAAACCAGAAGTTGGTAAAGAATCTGCTTTAGAATCAAAAAATGAAATAGAAGCTGCTTTACAAGGAGCTGATATGGTATTCATTACTTGTGGTATGGGTGGAGGAACTGGTACAGGTGCTGCTCCAGTTATCGCTGATATCGCACAAGGTATGGGTGCTTTAACAGTAGGTATAGTTACTAAACCATTCTCTTTTGAAGGTAAAAAAAGAATGGAACAAGCTTTAGTTGGGTTAGAAGAATTTAAAAAACATGTAGATACACTAATTGTTATTCCAAATGATAGATTAAGAGAAATTATAGATAAACAAACACCATTATTAGAATCATTTAAAGAAGTTGATAATGTTTTAAGAAGAGGTGTTCAATCAATTTCTGACTTAATTGCTGTATCAGGATTAATCAATCTAGATTTTGCTGATGTTAAAACAGTTATGGAAAAAAGAGGTTCTGCCCTTATTGGTATAGGTATGGGTGTAGGTGAAAATAGAGCAACAGATGCTGCTAGACAAGCTGTTTCTAGTCCATTATTAGAAACAAGTATTGCAGGAGCAACAGATGCTATTATAAATGTAACAGGTGGTCCAAGTTTAACTTTATATGAAGTTGATGAAGCTGCTACAGCAATTAGAGATAGTGCTAATACAGATATTAATACTATATTTGGTGCTGTTATTAATGAAAATTTAAATGATGAAATAATTGTTACAGTTATAGCAACTGGATTTGAAAAAAATGAAGAAAAAATGCAACATGCTTATGTAAAAGAAGAATCAAAAGAAGTCTTTACAGATGACGATGATGATGATGATTCAGATTTACCTCCAATCTTAAGAAAAAGAGTATTCTAGAAAGTAATTATTTACTTTCTTTTTTTAATATTTATTGACAAACAAATGTTTGCGTGATATAATTCTAATAATTTGTGGTATAATAATAAATATTGAGGTGTAATAATGG
>CAZYWD010000033.1:0-6581 GCA_964651795.1 uncultured Muribaculaceae bacterium | reverse complement strand
TAATTATTTCCATTAATATTAAATGTATCTGGAATAATTAATGTATCTGCTTCATTTGCTATATAATTAAGTATCTCGATTTGATTATTATTAATAACCTTATAAACATATTTATTTTCATATACTGATCCTATTGATTCAATTGGATAATTACTCCAATAATCAGCACTATTATATGTAGAAATTGAAGCATAAGGAACATAAATAGTTGGATCTGGTGATTCATCACCCCAATACCTAGATGGTAATGTATTTTCACCTATAGTAGGTGGTGTTGCAGTACTAATATAGAAAGCTGTCAAATTATTTTCAGCCCATGAATTATAAAATGCAAAATCACCTATTTCAGATACATTAGAACCTAGACTAACAGTATTCATATTTTTATTTCTATAGAAAGCATATGAATCTATTTTATCAATATCTTGTATAGAAACAGAAATAATATTATCTATATTAGCAAATGCATATGAACCTATATATGACATAGAACCAGTTGATAATGTTTTAATATTTCTCTTATAGAAAGCATATGAACCTATATATCTAATATTATTTGGAATACTTAAATTCCATTCCTCTTCTTCATTATACTTAACATGATAATAAGCATTATCACCTATTGATATAACAGAATAAGTATCTGAACCAATAGTTAAAGTAGTTGGAAATTCATAATCACTATCTAATGTATCTCCATGATACTCAATAATCTTAAATCCTGTTGTTCCATCTACATTAGTTTTCATAACTGAATATTCACCTATATCATATCCTGAATCAGAATTATAATAAGATCCTACCATTGTACCTGTTTCATATATATAATTAGCATAATCACTTAAAGTAGTTTTATATGATTCACTATACGTAACATCACTTATAGATCCTGCTGGTACATATATTCTAAATCTATTGCCTATAATAGAACCCATATTAGTAAATGCATTATCACCTATACTAATATTCATCTTTTTACCTTGAGCATCTATATTTGTATTATTAATAAATAATTGGGTCATCTTAACCGTACCAGCTAATAAACCTGTCTTAATTTCATTAATCTCACCTAAATTTAAATATGCTAAATTACTAGAATTATAGAAAGCATATTCACCTGCTGTATTTAAATTTTCAAAATTACCATAATTAAATACAGTTGCGCCTTTAAATGCACTATTTCCTATAGATGTAACATTTTTAGTAATAACTTTTCTAACACCTTTATTATTTTCAAATGCACTATCACCTATTTTAAGTAAATTATCATTTGTAAAATCAAAGTATGATGATGTAGTTACTTTAGAGTGGCTATAAGCATTGTCACCAATAGAAATTACTGGGATTGCATCATTACCAACTACATTTTCTCTAACAATTCTAACAGTTGGATTAATTGTTACATAAGTATGTACTAATTGTAAATTAAAGGATGTACTTGCTCCTGGTGCGATAGTACCATTATAATCAACATTAGTAAATATTGCTCTATCACCTTCAATAGTCGCATTCGCACCCCATGCTTGAACACTAGTAGCAGGTCCACCACTTGAAATATCAAGAGTAACTCGCCATGTACCTATTGGTGTACTACCATTATTGTTAATTACAACATTCATTTCATGATTATAATTACCATATGTACCCCAACTATTGCCACTAACTGTAACAGAACCACTTAAATTATTATCAGTTAAAGTTAATTCAGTAGGCATTTCATAATCTCGTGTTAAATCAGAACCATGATATTCTACAATCTCATAACCACTAACTGTTTCTTCATCTTTGTTTTTTAAACTAACATTACGAATACTATATTCGCCTATATCAATAGTTTCTGCTAATCCAGTTGGAGTAAAACTACCCATCATCATATCATATGAGAAGAAACAACTTTTATATGTATCATTAAAATATGATTTATAAATATCTACATATCTTTCTCCATCATCATTTTTACCATTCTTAACATAGAATCTCATTCGATCATTACTACTTGTTCCTACGTTATTAATAGCATCTTTAGCAAAACTAACATCATTATGATAATCAAATAGTATTTTATATAAATATGGGACATTGTTAATAGCATTACTTTCTAATGTTTTAACATTACTAATATCTAAAACATATAATCTGTTATTATTACTAAAAGCATTAGATAATACTTTATTTACATTTTTAAAATTTCCTATTGTAATTGAAGAATTTTTAAATGCACTATTTCCTATAGATACTATATTTTCTAAATCAACTTGTTTTAAACCTTGTAAATTTTCAAAACCACTATTTTCAATTGATAATATATTTGAATTATTTATATTTATTTCAGTATTTGGTTTTGTATTCGTATGAATAAATGCATTTTCACCAATAGAAATTACTGGTAATGTTTCATTAAATGAATTTGTTTCTCTAGCTGTTATCTCAGTTACATTTTGACTTCTATCACTTAACCATTTTAATTGAATAGATAAAATAGCTGAATTACCAGGTGCGATAGTTCCATTATATGAAGCATTTTTTATTATTAAATTATCACCATCATCTTCAAAACTTGAACCAACTGGTACTTGTGTTACTGTTAATAATTCAAAATCAGTTTTTGGAATTATAACTTCCCATTCATTTACAGTTTCAGATCCAACATTACTAACTGTTGCATAATAAGTTGTTACCCAACCATTAGTAGCATCACCCCAACCTTCACCACTACGAGATAATGTAGCTGAAAGTCGCATATCACTTACTTCTATTTCAGTAGGAATAGTATAGTCACTAGTTAAATCTTCACCATGATATTCTACTAATTCCCAACCATTTACAGTTTCACCAGAATTATTTAGTTTTTCTACTTCTCTAACAGAATATTCACCTATATCATAGTTAATTGGTGCATTAATGTAAGTTCCTTTTATAAATCCTGTACTATAAATAAATGTTTTATAATTTGGAAGTAATGTTTTATAATAGTCAATATTTTCATTTGGAACATATATTCTAAGTCTTCCATTAGAATTAGTACCAATATTAGAAAAACACACACCATTAATAGTAATATTTTTAGTTGTATTTTTTAAATATAATTGTTCCAAATTACTATCATTACTTACAGCATTATCACCAATATTACTTACTGTACCTAAGTTAAGTTTTATAAGCGTATCAATATCAGATAATGCATATTTACCAATAGATTGTAATACTGGGAAATCTGCTGTTTCTAAGGTTGTTCCACTAAATGCATAATCTCCTATTGTAAGTAAATTAGTCATTTTAGCACTATTCACTAAAACCCCATAGAAAGCATAATCATCAACATTAATTAAATTGTTATTTGATATTTTTATTGAACCTTCTGTCTTAACATTTATATAAGCATAAGGACCTATTGAAATAACATTTCTAGTTTCACCATTAACAGTTAAGGTACTAGGTACTACATAATCACTTGTTAAATCTTCTCCTTGATATGAGATAATTTCATAACCAGTTGATGTTGAACCACTATTATTAGTTAGGGTTATTTCTCTAACTGTATATTCACTAATTTCATAAGGAACCGCTAGATAAGTGTACTCACCAATATCTGTTCCTGCAATATAAATATAGTTTTTATATTCATTAAATAAATTTTTATATAAATCTAAATATGAAGTTCCACTAGAACTATTACCACTTGGTACATACATTCTTAATCTTCCATCAATATAAGAACCCCAGTTAATGAATAATGCATTTTCACCTATTTCAATATCTATCTCTTCTTTATTATTAACTAGTTTAGTACTACTATTATTAATATAAAATCTAGTCATATATTTACAATCATAGAATGCATAATCATCTATTATTTTTACACTTCCAACATTAGCTTCATATAAGTTTTCTGAAACAGCAAATGCATAAGATTTTATTTCTTCTATATTTGGAATATTTAAAGTCTTTATTTTTGAACTATAGAATGCATAATTACCTATTGACTCTAATTTATTAGAATCAATACTATCTATATTTGTATCATAGAAAGCATAATCACCTATTACCTTAACATCTGATAGATTAGTGCTTATAATATTTAAACCATAAAAAGCATATGAATTAATTTCAGTTACTGTAGTAGGAAGTACTAATGCAGCTCCAGAACTATTTGAGATATTCATTTCACGATAACTATTAGTACCTAATGAAGTAACCCTTTTACTAGTTCCAAGTGTTGTAATAACATTTGGGATACCTAATGAAGTACCTGATAAATAATTATTGATAATATATGAAATACCACCACCATTATCAGTATCATATACAAAATATCTTCTATCATCTGATAAAACACCTGTTCTATATACTTTAGATGAATCAATATTAAGAGTATTTTGGTATGATTCTATTACTCCATCAATAACAAAGTATTTAGCAATATTAGAAAAAGCATTTTTTTCTATTGTAGGTTCTAAAACAGATTTAAATTTTACATATTTAGTTCCATAGAAGGCATATTGTTCAATACTTGTAACATTTGAAGGTATTTCTAAGAAACTAAATTCTTCATTTATATCACTTGGTATAAAACCTAATGAAACATTATAGAAAGCATAAGAACCTATTTCAGTAACACCATTTGGTAATATCACTGTTTTTAAACTTGTTTTATTTCTTAAAGCATTTGACTTAATTTTATTAACTGTTACATTATCAATTACTCTTGAATTAGCAAGATTTAAATATTCTAATGAAGCCATAGCATTACTTTTCATATAATCAAAGTCTTCATTTTCTACATATTGAGCATTAACTGTATATACTGTTAATCTTTTTATATTAGAAATATTTGTACTAGGTGTTAATTTTAAACTAGTAAAATATTCTGTTAATAAACTTTCAAGTGAAGCTGTTGAATCTTTTATATATACTATATAAGCATCATCTATACCATCTTCTGGCATTACTGTTACATCATCTTCATTAGTTTTAATATCACTAGTATTAAAGTTGTCAGATCCTGATACTGTAACATCACCTGAAGTAATACCTCTAATAATCAATGTATTACCTTGATTAGCCCCAATATATGGAGTAGCATTACTTGGTAATATTATTCCACTACTTCCTAAAACACCATATATTTGGCCTAAATTATATACATATATTTGAGCTTTAGTAAAAGTATCTAATAATTTCATATTTGAAAAATTCATTTGAGTTACATTACCATTATTAATTATTTCAATATTAGTTGAATTTTCTTTAGCACTTATAACTCCTAATTCAACATTTGGACCTATTGTTAATCTAGTATTAGACATAACTACTATATCAATTGGAACTAATCCATTAATACTTTTAACTATTCTAACATTTTCTAAGAATATTCCATCTACTTCTCCATCTTGAATAGCATTTATAGTAGTATTTCCAGTTACAACCATATCATAACTTTTATTATCACCTAAAATATTTACTTCAGCTTTTGGAGCATTCAAATAGAAGTCACCATCTACTATCATTTTACCAGTACCACTTAAGTCTATTTTTAAATTACCCATATTAACAAAATCATAAATTAAATCACCATTTATTTTTAAAGTATGATCATTTGTATCTAAATTAATTCTTTTTGATATATTTACGATTCCATCAATATTAATATCTTCTAGTAATCTAATAGTATCCCCTGCAATAGCAGATAATAATGTTTCTCTAAATTGACTTTCAGTTTGTACATCCCAAGTTTGTCCTTCTCTATTTTCAGCGCTTATAACACCTTCTTGAGATGAATATACATCCATATGTACTGAAAAAGAATCACCAGAATAAAGACTAGTATTTACTGTTTGATACATACCATAATCTAATCTATAATATTTAGATGAGTTTTCTTCTTGTTTTTTTACAGTATCTATTTTTATTAAATTATTTAATAAAGACATATTACTAATTGGAATTGATGTATCAGTTTCAATAGTTGGAGATATAGGATTTTTAGCAGCATAAGCTTTTATTTTAGTATCATATATTCCATCTGTTGAAGTAGCATTTACATCATCAGTTATTTCATATAATCTATAATATAAAATACCAGCAGTTTCAATAGTTCCTTCTAATGAAAATGCCATACTAAATTCCATATTTAGTGAACCCGTATTTTTTATTTCTATATATTTACTATTTCTAGTAATATTACTCATATTATTTTCATAGATAATTGTTTGAGTATCATTACTACTTTCTAATACTTCACCATTTTCACTATATTGAATTACTTGATGACTAATTTCACCTACACTAAAATTAGCACCACTACCTATATATTCATCATATAACCATGCAAATGAATTGGTTAACAATATCATAATAAATATTAAGGTTAAGAAAGATTTTCTAGTTGAAGTATCACTTATAAATTTACTTTTCTTTACAATACTAAATTTATCTTTAATAAAATTATTTATTGAACTAAAAAATTCTTTTATATTTCTTTTAGCAAAATAAATATTTCTTTTAATTTTAAAGAAGATTTTACTATTAAAAAATTTGTTTATAGGTGTTTTAAAAACATCTGTAATTTTGTTACAAATTTT
>CAZYWD010000032.1:0-6668 GCA_964651795.1 uncultured Muribaculaceae bacterium | reverse complement strand
AATATGTTGATCAAGTATAATATTTAAAGTACTTCATTGAAGTGCTTTTTTTTGTTGACATTATATCTATAAAATATGTATAATGTAATTATATTAGAAAGTAGGAGTTATATGAAACAAAAAGGTTTTACATTAATAGAATTATTAGCAGTAATAGTAGTATTAGCAATTATCGCTATAATAGCAGTACCATTAATAACAAATGTAATAGATAAAGCAAAACAGGGAGCACTAAAAGATTCAGCATATGGAATATTAGATGCAGCCGAAATTTATTTAGCAAAAAATATGTCTGAAGGAATAGATGACACAATAGAATTTACTTGCAGTAATGGAAAATGTATAAATGGAGAAAAAGAAATATCATATAAAGGACAAATAGAAACAGGCAGAATAAGAATATATAGTGATTCTAAAATAGAACTATGTATAACAGATAATAAATATTCAGCATTAAAGAAAGTAACAGAAAAAGAAGTACAAGTAGAAACAGGAACTTGTAAGTATGAAGAATTAAGTTATGATGTATCATCTTTAGTATCAAAAGATGATTATGATAAACTATATGATAAATATGTTAATTTTAGGAATGGTATAATTTCCAAAATAGATAGCAGTGAAATTTTATCTAATAGTACTGATGAATCCATTATTTCATCAATTAGTACTGGTGGATATGTTGCCTTATTTAGTATATCTGACTCAATAACTAAATCAACAATACCTATTCCGATTACTTATTATAATACTGATTTTAGTACTTTAGAAGGTAATTCAATTATTATTAATAAAAGTGGTAAATATCGTGTAATAGCACATATTGGTCATAGTCCCTATGGTACAACTAATACATCATTTTTATATTTATATTTGAATGGGGCGGAAATTGGACGTTCACACCAAAATTATATGCGTAGTACAATTGTTGATTATGAGTTTACGGTAAACAATGGAGAAAGTGCAATTGTAAATTGTACTATTTATAGCGATATAAGTTATAGTGGTAATAGGTCAGGTGTTGCAGTGGTAATAAAGGAATCATAAATATATCGAATGTTTTAAAACATTCTTTTTTTATGATATAATTTAGATAGGTGATATTATGATTATTGATGTATTAGTTGAATTAAAAATAAAAAAAATAGATCAAACTTTTACTTATAAAGTACCTAGTTATTTATTAGATAAAATAAAAATAGGTAAAAGGGTATTAGTACCATTTGGTAAACAAAAGTTAGAAGGATTTATTTTAAATATAAAGAATCAAAATGATACAAATTATAAATTAAAGGACATAATATCAATAATAGATGAAAATCCAGTATTAAATGAAGAACTATTAGAATTAGGACACTATATAAGTAAAAAAACTTTAACTAATAAAATAACAGCTTATCAAACAATGTTACCAACTGCTTTAAAAGCTAAAAATAATACTAATATAAATAAAAAATATGTTACTTATTTAAGATTAATAAATAATAATTATGAACCTAAAACTTGTAAACAAAAAAAAATATTAGAATTACTTAATGAAGAACAATTAAAATCTGTATGTAATGAAATATCAGCTTCATCAGTTAATACTTTATTAAAGCATAATGTTATTGAAGAAATTAAAAAAGAAAAATATAGATTAGATACAAATAATGAGATAAAAAAGAACAATATTGAATTAACTGAAGAACAAAGAAAAGTGATAAATCAAATAAAATTAAATAACTTTAAACCATATTTATTACATGGTATTACTGGTAGTGGTAAAACAGAAGTATATATGAATTTAGTAGAACAAGTATTAAATAATCAAAAAGAAGCAATAATATTAGTTCCAGAAATTTCATTAACTCCACAATTAGTTAATACATTTAAAAATAGGTTTGGTAATAAGGTTGCAATATTACATAGTGGTTTATCAAACGGAGAAAAATATGATGAGTGGAGAAAGATAGAAAGAAAAGAAGTAAATGTTGTAATAGGAGCTAGAAGTGCTATCTTCGCACCATTTACTAACTTAGGAATAATTATAATAGATGAAGAACATTCTACTACTTATAAACAAGATAATAATCCAAGATATAATGCTATAGATGTAGCTTTATGGAGAGCTAAAAGATACAATATTCCAGTTGTATTAGGTAGTGCTACTCCATCAATAGAAAGCTATACTAGAGCTTTACAAGGAATTTACGAACTATGTACTATGAATCATAGAATAAATAATAATTATCCTAAAACTATTTTAATAGATATGAAGGATGAAATAAAAAAAGGCAATAGAATTATATCTAGTGATTTAGATAAAAAAATAAAAGATAGATTAAGTAAAAATGAACAAATAATTATTTTACTAAATAGAAGAGGATATACTACTATTACTACTTGCAAAGATTGTGGCTATGTTGATAAATGCCCACATTGTGATATACCACTTATTTATCATAAATCGTCAAATATGATGAGATGTCATTATTGTGGATATGCTCATAGAATGATTTTAAGTTGTCCTGAATGTAAAAAGGATAATATGAATAATTATGGTATGGGTACTGAAAAATTAGAAAGTATTTTAAATGAAAAGTATAATGCTAGAATAATTAGAATGGATCAAGATACAACAGCAAATAAAGGATCACATGAAAAAATAATAAGTGAATTTAGAAAACATAATTATGATATTTTAATAGGAACTCAAATGATATCAAAAGGATTAGATTTTCCTAATGTAACCCTTGTAGGAGTTATTAATGGAGATAGTAGTTTAAATATACCTGACTTTAGAAGTGCTGAGAGAACTTTTCAATTACTTAATCAAGTAGCTGGTAGAAGTGGAAGAGGTAATTTAAGTGGTGAAGTAATAATTCAAGGATTTAATATAGATCATTATAGTATTATTAAAGCTAGTACAAATGATTATTTAGGATTTTATAATGAAGAATTAAGAATAAGAAAGACTTTAAAATATAGTCCATATTATAATTTGTGTTTAATTAAAATTAAATCTAAAAATTATGATGAAGTTAATGAAGAAGCTAAAAAAATAGTGACTCATTTAAAAAGTAAACAGCTACCAGATACAATTATATTAGGTCCATCATTTAGTATGATGCCTAAGATAAATGATATATATAATATGCAAATAATCATAAAATATAAAAATACTAGTATTTTAATGAGTGAATTAGAATTTATTAATAATTATTATAGAACTAGTAAGGTAGATGTTGAGATAGATATTAACCCAATAAGGATTTAATTTGTCGAAATTTGTCGAACGAATAATCAAATGATATGATAGAACTTATGATATTATATTATTGAGGTGAGTTGTATGGATAATAAAACAAAAGAAGAACTAATTAAAAAAGGTGCTCTTAAACCATTATCTGAAGCATTTAAAGAATATCCTGTAGAAGAAGAAATCCATCAAGGCGATAGCAGATATTTTGTTTGTGATAGTATTATAAAATATGGAAATTATCAAATTGGTGATATAGTATATGTTGATGAATATAAATATAAAGATGGTACGATTGGCAGATATCATTTATTTGTTATAATTGATAAAAATAATAAAAGTGTTCCATTAGAATATTTCGGTTTTTTAATTTCTTCAAAAATATTCAAGCAAAAATATATAGCAAATGAATTATTAAAAATGAATAAAGAAAATAATTTGAATAGAGATAGTATTGTCAAATTGGATGTTACTTATATTATTCCACATAATAATATTATTACAAAAATTGGTTCTGTTTCTCAAGAAAAAGTAGATGATTATAAAAGAAAACATGATTTTTTATTTGAAAGTTATGGATTAAAATAACAAACAAGAAGAAATTCTTGTTTTTCTCTTTAAAAATAATAAAAATATGGTAAAATATAAATATTGGAGATGATGATATGCATACATTAAAAATATCAAAACTAACAGTACAAATAGAAAACAAAATAATCTTAAAAGATTTTAGTTTAACGATAAATTCAGGCGAAATACATGCTATTTTAGGACCTAATGGTACAGGTAAATCAACATTATCAAAAGTTATAATGGGTGATAGTAACTATATAGTAAAAAAAGGTCATATTACATTTGATGATCAAGATATAACAAAAATGCCAACTGATGAAAGAGCTAGATTAGGTATTTTTTTAGGACTACAAATGCCTATTAGTATTGATGGTGTTACTAATGCTGATTTTTTAAGAACCGCACTTCATACTAAAGAAGAAAAAAATTTCAAATTAATGGAATTTATTAAAAATATCAATAGTACTTGTGACAAATTAAAAATGGATAGAGAAATGATTCATAGATCTGTTAATGCTGGATTTTCAGGTGGTGAAAGAAAGAAAAACGAAATATTACAAATGTTTGTTTTAAAACCTAATACAGTATTATTAGATGAAATAGATTCAGGACTTGATATGGATAGTTTAAAAATAGTTGGTGAAGCTATAAATGATTATATGAAACAAGAAAATCCTGGAATACTCTTAATAACACATTATCAAAGATTATTAGATTATGTTAAACCAAATTTTGTTCACATCATGTGTGATGGAAAAATTATTAAAAGTGGTAGTATAGATTTAATAAAAGAAATAGAACAAAAAGGATATGAAGAAATAAAAAAAGAATCTTTAATAGGTGAATAATATGAATATAATAAAAATAAAAAATGATAGTATAGAATTATTTGAATCAGATGAATTAATTGAAGTATCATTATCTGATAAATATGAAATATTTGATATTAGAAAAATGAATATTAAAGTATTAGCTAGTACAGAATTAGAAATAATATATGATAATAAACAAGAATCTAAAATAGATATTGAATATAATATAGGTAGTGATATATTTTTTAAAGTTACTGAAATAAGAAAAGAAGTAAAAACTAAAGTACAATACAAATACTTTATAGAAGAAAATAGTACTATAGATGTTACTAAATTTTATGATGTTGGATTAGTAAAAGAATTAGATATAATTAGTTTAAATGGTCTAAATTCTAAAATAAATTATAACTTTAAAACAATTTCTAGTGATAAACAAAAATATGACATAGTAGTTTACCATAATAACAAAAATACTGAAAGTAATATTATAAATAATAGTGTTAATATAGATAATGGCACTACAATTTTTAATATTACAAGCGTAGTATATAATGGTATAACTGATTGTGTGCTTAATCAGTCAAGTAAGATAATTAATCTAAATGATTCAGAAAGTATTATTAATCCTAATTTATTAATAGAAGAAAATGATGTAATTGCTAATCATTCTGCTTTTATTGGTAAATTTAGTGAATCACAAATTTTCTATTTAATGAGTAGAGGAATATCTAGAGAAGAAAGTATAAATTTATTAATTAAAGGATTCTTAACAGAAGGAATAAATAACAAAAAAATAAATAAAATTATTGAAAAATATTGGAGGTGATTTTATGAATAGAGAAGATTTTTTAATGTTAAAACAAGATATAATATATTTTGATAATGGAGCAACAACATTAAAACCATATGTCTTAGCTGATGAAATAACTAACTACTATAATAATTATAGTGCGAATGCTCATAGAGGAGATTATGATATAAGTTTGCGTGTTGATACTATGTATGAAAAAACTAGACATTTAGTAAAAGAATATATAGGTGCTAAAGAAGAAAAAGAAATTATTTTTACAAGTGGTACAACTGATTCAATTAATAAAATAGTATTTGGTTATTTTAAAAATACATTGAAAGAAAATGATGAAATTTTATTAAATAAAAGTGAACATGCTTCTAATGTTTTACCTTGGTTTGAATTAGCAGACGAATTAAATTTAAAAATCAAATTTGTTGATTTAGATGATAATTATAAAATAAGTGTAGATGCTATTAAAAATGCAATAAGTGAAAATACTAAAGTAATTAGTATTGCTCATATAACTAATGTTGTAGGAGATATTAGAGATATTAAAGGAATAATAAAAATAGCTCATGAAAAAGACATTTTAGTATTAATAGATGGTGCCCAAAGCGTAGGACACATGAAAGTAGATGTAAAAGATTTAGACATAGATTTTTTAGCTTTTTCAGCTCATAAAATGTATGGTCCTACTGGAGTAGGAGTAATATATGGTAAGGAAGAATTACTAAAAAATATAAAACCAATTATATTTGGTGGGGGAATGAATAGTAGTTATGGATCTGATATGACTAGAATATATGATGAATTACCACAGTTATTAGAAGCTGGAACTCCTAATATAGCTGGAGTTATTGGATTTGGTAAAGTAATTGAATATATAAATAAAATTGGATTAGATAAAATAAAAGAGTATGAATTAGATTTAAGAAAATATGCAGTATCTAAATTAAAAGAAATACCTAATGTAATTATCTATAATGAAGAATCAGAAAGTAGTATAATTACAATTAATTATAAAGATATATTTGCTCAAGATTTGGCAATCTATCTTAACAAATATAAAATATGTGTTAGGGCAGGTAATCATTGTTCTAAGATATTAAAAGATGAATTAAATATAAAAAATACAGTTAGAATTAGTCTATCTTTCTATAATACTAAGGAAGAGATAGATAAATTAATTACTGCATTAAATAATTCAAATATTAAAAATGAAATAATTTAAGACTTTTATTAAGTCTTTTTT
>CAZYWD010000031.1:2043-6675 GCA_964651795.1 uncultured Muribaculaceae bacterium | reverse complement strand
TCGTGAAAGAAGTTATGGAAAATATGAAAGATCATTCTATTTAGGAGATTTAGATTCTGAAAATGTAGAAGCTGAATTTAAAGATGGAATGCTAAAAATTACTGTTCCTAAAAAAGAAGAAATAGAAAACAAAAAAGTCATAGAAATAAAATAGTGTAAAGTTGTAAGTAAAATGATATTACTTACTTCTTTTTATTTTAAAATTGTGTTATTCTAATAGAGGTGATAATATGGAAAAGAAAATTGAAGAATTAGAAAGAAATAAAATCCAAGTTATTATTAGTTCATCATTGTCTATAATAATAGGATTAATATTGGTTTTAATTGCATATTTTAATATATCAAGTATTAAAACAGGATTATTTTTTATTCTATTACCATTTGGATTAATAGGTATTATTTTAATTCTATATGGTATAGCAATTATAATTCAAGAAATAAGATTAAAAATTAAGTAAACTACTTAATTTTTTTGTGCTATAATTAATATGGTGATAATATGGAAAGTAAGAAAAAAGATATAGTAAAAATGTTATTAAAACAAGATATTAATAGTAAAGATGAAAAAGATTTATTAGAAATGCTAATAGATAAACCTATAGCTATTGATGTTGAGAAACAAGAAGAAAAAGCTTTAACATTTGGTGAAAGAGCAGCTGATAAAATATCAGAAGTAGCAGGTAGTTGGACATTTATATTAATATTTAGTATGTTCTTGATATTTTGGATAATATTAAATACAGTTATTTTAACTAAAGGTGTAGATCCATATCCGTTTATATTATTAAATTTATTGTTATCTTGTTTAGCAGCTTTACAGGCTCCAATTATTATGATGAGTCAAAATAGACAAGCTAAAAAAGATAGTATGAGAAATCAAAATGATTATTGTACTGATTTAAAAAGTGAATTAATATTAGAAGATTTACACGATAGAATGTTAATTTTAATAAAAAATCAAGATGAAATATTAAAATATATTGCAGAAGAAAAAGAAAAAAATAAATAATTTTTCTTTTTTTGTTGACAAATGTAAAATATAGTTGTATTATTGTGTTAGTTAATTAACACAAAGGAGGAGAATATGAATTTCGAATTTGATGATAATAAACCAATTTATAAACAATTAGTTGATCAACTAAAAATAGCAATTGTAACAAATAATTATAAATTAGGTGAAAAATTACCATCTGTTAGAGATTATGCTTTACTATTAAGAGTAAATCCAAATACAATTAATAGAGCTCTTTTAGAATTAGAAGAAGATGGACTTATAATTACTAAAAGAACAAGTGGTAAATTTGTAACTGATGATAAAAAAATGATAGAAAAAGTTCAAAAAGAACTAGCAAAAGAAACAATCAATAAATTTATTATTAATATGGAAAAATTAAATATTTCTAAAAAAGAAGTAATAGAATTAATAAAAGGAGAATAGTATGAATTTAGTAGAATTTAAAAATGTAGATAAATGCTATGGTAGAAAAAAAGCATTAGATAATGTTTCTATAAATATAGAAAAAGGTAAAATTTATGGTTTATTAGGACCTAATGGTAGTGGAAAAACTACAATGATTAAATTAATCAACAATTTATTAACTCCATCTAGTGGTGAAGTGTTAGTAAAGGGATTAAATCCAGGTATTGAATCTAAAAAAATAGTTTCATATTTACCAGAAAGAACTTACTTTGATGTAAATATGAAAGTAACAGAGTTATTAGAGTATTTCAGTGATTTTTATGATGACTTTGATAGAGAAAAAGCATTAAAATTACTTAAAAAATTAGACATTGAACCAACTGATAAATTAAAAACTTTATCAAAGGGAACTAAAGAAAAAGTACAATTAATAATAGTAATGAGTAGAAAAGCTGATTTATACATATTAGATGAACCTATTGGTGGTGTAGATCCTGCTAGTAGAGATTATATATTAGAAACTATATTAAATAACTTTAATGAAGGTGCTAGTATAATAATTAGTACTCACTTAATATCTGATATTGAAAAAATATTAGATGATGTTATATTTATTAATAAAGGAAAAATAGTGTTAAATGAATCAGCAGAAGAAATAAGAACAAATAAAAATACTACAATAGATGCATTATTTAGGGAGGAATTCAAATGTTAACAAAATTATTAAAATATGATTTTAAAGCTTTATTTAAATCTTTAATACCTATTTATTTAGTTGCCTTTTTAATATCATTACTTACTAGAGTATTTGATTTTGCTAGTACAAAAGTATCTTTATTAGATTACCCTGCTGGATTAATAAAGGGATTAACTATTATAATGATTATTGGTATACCAATTGCGACTTTTATATTCAGCATAATAAAATATTATAATAATATGGTTAAAGATGAGGGATATTTAACTCACACATTACCAGTTAAAAAAAGTAGCTTAGTTTTATCAAAATTAATTACTTCTACAGTAGCTATGGGAGTATCTATATTAGTATCAATTGCTGTAATTTTCTTAGCTTTCAATATAAGCGACGATATATATAAGGCTTTTGGTGAATTATTTGATGTAATAAACAAATATAGTGTATGGATTGTGCCAAATATCTTATTTAATATAATATTAGGATATATTGGAAATATGTTATTAATATATGCATCTATTTCATTAGGACAAAAACACAATGGAAATAAAGCAGTATATTCAGTAATATATGGTACAGTTATGTATAATGTAACACAAATTGTTTCAGCATTAGTTTTATTCTTACCAGCTATAGTTGATAAAAATTATATGACTAAATTTGAACAAGAGGTACCAAATGCAAATTTCCTAAATGGATTTATGTTATATGCTTCTATAATTAGTATAGTAATATGTGTAGCTTACTACATAATTAGTAAAAAAGCATTAGAGAAAAAATTGAATTTAGATTAAGAACTGTAAAGTTCTTTTTTTATATGTAAATTAGAGCTTATTTATTTGATTTAATTGGTTTTTTTGTATATAATAAATATAGTAGAATAGGTGATAATATGGATATGAATTATAATATAAATAAATTAGATGAAATTTTAAAAAAACTGTTTAAAGAAACTCTAAGTAAAAAAAATGATAAAAAATTAAATGAGTTGTTAAATGATTTATTAGAAGAAAAAGATTCTGGCTTAATCAGTAATGAATATAAAACAGAATTATCTAATTATTCTAAAGAAACAATTAGATTATTAGTTGAAAAAAATATACTATTATCAATAGAAAATAAAGCTTTAGCGCTTCGTAAATCATATTGGGAAGTTTTAAAAGCTAGAACTCCTAGAATTAGTGTGGGTATTTTAAATCATTATTTTGATACTTATATTAGTGATTTAAAAAAAGACAAATTGCCTTATTATAAAACTAGAACTATAGATGAGTTAAATAAAGTATATGATAGTGAAATTCAAAAAACATTTAATGTTTTTGAAAATAATATTCAAGAAATTATTGATAATTCTACTTCAATAAATTTAGATCATATGGAAAATTTGAATACAAATGGTAGAGTAGTTAGTATTAAAGAAAAAATGTCAGAAGAAAAAACTAAAAAAGGTGGAATTTTCTTAGATAAAGATTCTAAAATAGGATATGGTAAATTTGTTAATAAAGATGAATTATTGAATGCTATTAACAATATTAAATCATTACCACAACAAAGCAAAATTACTATTAAAAATGATAAAATTGATATTGATGATTTAAAAGTTATAGTTGAATCAATTGGACAAACTTTAAAAGTAGATAAAAATGAAAAAGTAACAAAACAAGATGCTAGAATTATTACTTCTGGAAGCGAAAATAAGAAAGCTGGTAACATATTCTTAGGAAATAAAGGTATTGATTTACCAAATGGAGAATATGTTAGTGTAGAAGAAATGACATTGGCAGTTAATAAATTTATTAATGAAAAAGAAAATAGAGTTATAACAAAACCTACTAAAGTTATAAATATTAAAGGTAAATTTCAACAAATAGCAGTTGCAGCTACTTTAGCTATATCTGTTTTATCTGCTGCTTTATTACATAAGAATAATATTAATAATTTAAATCCAAATATTATAGTTAGTGAAGTAGCACTTGATAATGAAAAAGTTAATACCTTAAATGATTTAGTCCTTAGTTCTAACAATGAAAATATAATTGAATCAAATGAAATAGAGAAGGATATTGTAAATCCACAACCGGAAGTAGTAACAGAACCTATAACAGAAGTGGTATCAGTAGATCAAAATATAGAAGAAAATAATATAGTAGAAGAATCAGAAGTAAAAGTAGAAGAAGTACAACAAGAACAACCAGTAGAAGTAGTAGAAAGTGAAATAACTGAGGTAATCTCTGAAAATACGGAGGTTAGTGAACAACCAACAGTAATTGAAGAAGTAATAGAACCAATCAATCAAGAAATACAAAGTGAAATGCCACCTGTAGTTTCAGAAAATGATATAAAACAACAAGAAATAAAAATCGAAGAAGTACAGGAACCTATTGAACAAAATGAGGTACCAACTGTCTCAACAAATGAAGTACCAACAGTTTCAATAAATGAAATTGAAGAAACAACAAATATTGAAAATGAAATAGTTAGTGAACCTGTTGTAGAACAACCAATAGTAGAACCT
>CAZYWD010000031.1:0-1943 GCA_964651795.1 uncultured Muribaculaceae bacterium | reverse complement strand
ACAACCAATAGTAGAACCTGTCGTAGAACAACCAATCCTTGAACAAGTAGTTGAACCACAACAAGAAGTCCAACCAGTAGTAGAACAATCAAATTATACAGAAGGAACTGTATTTCAAGCGAAACCTTACAACATGTATAGTTCCGATGAAATATACCAACTAGCTGCTATAGTAGGTGGAGAAGACAATGGTACATATGAAGGTGCCTTAGCAGTAATATCTACAATGTGTAATAGGGCTGATTCAAATAATTCGGATCCATTAAGTCAAGCTAAATCAGAAGCATATAGTGCTTATGGTGGTGAATGGTATAATTCTCATATTAATGGTGGAATACCTGATCATATCTTGAGTGCTACAATAGCAGGACTTGCTGGTACAAGAAATACAACAGCAGTATCTTTTAGAGGATCAAATAATTCAGCACCAGGTAGAATCCAAATAGGTGAACCAGGTAGATGTAATAATTATTTTGATTTCTTAGGAGGAGAGGTAATTATGTCCTATGGAGATCAAATAAGTGCTACTGAAACAAGCGGAAAAACTATGTAAAGGAGATATATATGAAATTAGAAGATGGACAAATAATAACACTAGAAGACAATAAAGATTATATAGTCGTTAAAAAAATGACATGTGATGATTTAAACTATGTTTATTTAATGACAGCACAAAAACCAATCGAAGTTGTAATTGCTAAAGAAGAACAAATAAATGATGAAATAATTTTAAATCCTATAACTGATCAAAATGAACTAAATTTAGCTATTTCTTTATTTGAAGAATAGAATTAATAGTTCTTTTTTTCGAATAATGTTATAATGTAATAGTAGAGGTGATATTAGTGGAAATAAAATGTAATATTTGTGGGACTGTCAATGATGGAAGTACAAATTTTTGTAAAGGGTGTTTTCAAAAACTAGATGAAGAAAGAAAAATAGAAAATCTTGAAGCAAAAGTTGAACCTATAGTCGAAGTTCCTATAGAAGAAGAAAAAGAAAAAGAAATACCATGGGTTGGTGAAGAAGTAGAAGAACCTACTGAAAATAATTTTGATGAAATAGGAGAATTAATAGTAGAACCAATTAAAGAGGAACCACTATCTGAAGTTGAAATCCCATTAGAAGATAATAAAACAATAGATAGTAATGAAGAAATTAATTGGGATATTCCAGAAACTCCAATAAATGAAGTAATAGGAAATAACAATGTAGAAGTCGAAAACATTGTTGAAGAAACAAAAGAACCTACTGAAAATGTTGATAAAATAGAAGAATCAGTAATAGAACAAATTAGTGATATAGAATCATCAGAGATTGAAATTCCATTAAAAAATGAAGAAACTACAGATAATAATGAAATTCATTGGGATATTTCAGAAACTCCGGTGAATGAAGTAATAGAAAACAACAATGTAGAATCAGAAAAAAATATAGAAACAAATGAAATAGAAGAACCAATAGCTGAAATTAGTTTGAGCGTATCTGAAAATGAAGAAGCAAACAATGAAACTATAGATTCTATAGAAGATATTTCTACTACAAATGTTGCTCTTTTAGATGACTCTTGGAATGATAATTGGGATAATCAAAATGAATTAGTAGAAGGAATACCTGAAATCGTAGAAAAAACTGATGATTGGAATGAAGAAGTAGTAGAAGAACCTGAAACATCAGAAAAACAACCTAAATTTATTTTAAAATTCTTATTATTTTACTTAGTAAGTGCGGTTGTACTATTTGGAGGATTATTATTAACTTCTAAATATATTACTGGTATGTTTGATGC
The DNA here is from genome assembly GCA_964651795.1 of uncultured Muribaculaceae bacterium. GTDB lineage: Bacteria > Bacillota_I > Bacilli_A > RF39 > UBA660 > CAJOJO01. Next base: position 154 of record CAZYWD010000031.1, on the reverse strand, counting down.
AGAAACTGGTTCATTAATAGAATTTGTTATTTATAGAATAGCAATGCTGATAATATTATTTACAGCAACAAAATTAACATTCTTAAAAACAGTTCCTAGTGAAGATAAATTAAATAAAGTAACATTTAGTATCTTATCTTTTGTAGCAATTCCA